>NZ_DAIUJO010000071.1:0-20114 GCF_036848755.1 Sinomonas sp.
ACCGCGGCTACACCGCGACCAAGCACCAGCGCGAAGTGGGCACCGGCTACTTCGACCTGGTCTCCACGGCGCTGAACCCGAACGCCAGCACCCTTGCCCTGGTGGGATCCACCGAAGAGGGCCAATTCCACTGACGAATCAGTCCCGCTGATTGAAGGAAAACGCCTCTCATGAACACTTACGACACCCTCACCATCAACGGCATCACGCTCACCGCGCAGCCCCTCGCCCGCCAGCACGAGATCCTCACCGCCGGCGCGCTAGGATTCATCGCCCAGCTCCACCGCGCGACCGCCGACCGCCGCCAGGAGCTCCTCGAGGCCAGGCACGACCGCCGCGCCGCCATCCGCAAGGGCCAGGACCCCCGTTTCCTGCCCGAGACCGCGCACATCCGCAACGACCCGTCCTGGCGGGTCGCGCCGCCCGCGCCGGGCCTCGAGGACCGGCGGGTGGAGATCACCGGCCCCGTGGACCGGAAGATGACGGTCAACGCGCTCAACTCCGGGGCGAAGGTCTGGCTCGCCGATCTGGAGGACTCCCTCACCCCCTCATGGCGGAACGTCATCCAGGGCCAGATCAACCTCATCGACGCGCTCACCGACCGCATCGACTTCGTGACCCCCGAGGGCAAGGAGTACCGGCTCCGCCCCGCCGAGGAGCGGCCCACGATCGTGGTCCGGCCCCGTGCATGGCACCTGCCCGAGAAGAACATGCTTGTCGACGGCAAGCCGGTCGCCGGCGGGATCGTGGACTTCGGCCTCTTCTTCTACCACAACGCCGCACGGCTCATCGCCGCCGGCAAGGGCCCGTACTTCTACCTGCCCAAGGTCGAGAACCACCTCGAGGCTAGGCTCTGGAACGACGTGTTCGTCCTGGCCCAGGACCTCTTGGGCATCCCGCAGGGCACCATCCGCGCCACCGTCCTCATCGAGACGATCACGGCCGCGTTCGAGATGGAGGAGATCCTCTACGAGCTGCGCGACCACGCCGCGGGGCTGAACGCCGGCCGGTGGGACTACATCTTCTCCATCATCAAGAACTTCCGCACCCGCGGGCCCCGCTTCGTGCTCCCCGACCGCGGACAGGTCACGATGACCCAGCCGTTCATGCGCGCCTACACCGAGCAGCTCGTGCGGGCGTGCCACCGCCGCGGCGCCATGGCTATCGGTGGGATGGCCGCATTCGTCCCGAACCGGAAGGACCCGGAGGCGAACGCGATCGCGTTCGAGAAGGTCCGCGCGGACAAGACACGCGAGGCGGACGACGGCTTCGACGGCTCGTGGGTCGCGCACCCGGACCTCGTCCCCGTGGCCCGCGAGGTGTTCGACTCCGTGCTCGGCGCCCGCCCGAACCAGCTCGACCGGCTCCGCGAGGACGTCACCCCCGACGACCGCGCGCTCATCGACGTCGCCTCCTGCACCGGGACGATCACCGAGGCCGGCATCCGGAACAACATCGAGGTAGGCGTCCGCTACATCGAGGCCTGGCTACGGGGCTCCGGCGCCGTCGCCATCCACAACCTCATGGAGGACGCCGCGACGGCGGAGATCTCCCGCTCGCAGATCTGGCAGTGGATCTACTCCGGGGCCATCACCGACCAAGGCGAAGTCATCAGCCGCGAATGGGTCAAGGAGCTCTTCGAGGAGGAATTCGCCAAGCTCGAGCGCTTCGACGGCGACCGCTTCCGCGACGCGCACGAGATCTTCGAGGAGGTCGCGCTCGCCTCCGAGTTCCCCACCTTCCTCACCCTCCCCGCCTATGCCCGCTACCTGTGCGAGACGGCGGGCAAGGAGGACGAGTACGAGGCAGGCCTCCCCGAGCCGGAGCGGTCGCTGGCCGCCGTCTGACCTGCCCACCCGTCCCAGAGGCTTCCCGACGCCGGCACGCGCCACTCGCAACACGCACCCCGAAGGCCGGGGGCCGGCGATCGGGAACAGAGTTGAGGGGCCGCCCCGCGTAGTGGTGCTGCGCGGGGCGGCCCCTCGACGCCATTCCCGAACGAGACTCCATTCCCGAACGGCGGTCCCTCAGTGCTCGACCAGCATGCGGCCCACGATCAGGCGCATGATCTCGTTGGTCCCTTCGAGGATCTGATGGACCCGGAGGTCCCGCGCGATCTTCTCGACCCCGTACTCGTGGAGATAGCCGTAACCGCCGTGGAGCTGGATGGCCATGTTCGCGACCTCGAATCCTGCGTCGGTCGCGACCCGCTTGGCCATCGCGCAGAGGCGCAGCGCGTCCCGATCGTTCCGGTCCAGGGCGGCGGCGGCGCGCCGGAGGAGACTTCGGCCCGCCTCCAGCTTCATCTCCATGTCCGCCAAATCGAACATGAGGGCCTCCTTGTCGGCCAAGCGGCCACCGAACGCGGTGCGCTCCTTCAGGTATGCCACCGTCTTGTCCAACGCGGCCTGGCCGCCCCCGAGGGAGCAGGCGCCAATGTTCAGACGCCCCCCGTTGAGGCCCTTCATGGCGATGCCGAATCCCGATCCCTCCTCGCCCAGCATGTTCGAGGCGGGGACGCGGACGTTCTTGAAGACGACTTGGCTCGTCGGCTGGGCGTTCCAGCCCATCTTCTTCTCGCTCCGCCCGAAGGAAAGACCGGGGGCGTCTCCCGGCACGAGGAACGCGGTGATGCCGTGGTGTCCGGTCTCGGCGGTGCGGGCCATGACGATGTAGAGCGCCGACGTGCCGGCCCCCGAGATGAACTGCTTGACGCCGTTGAGAACGTACCCGCCGTCGTCGTCGGCCTTCGCCTTGGTGATGAGCGCCGCGGCGTCGGATCCCGCCCCGGGCTCGGTGAGGCAATAGCTGCCGAGGGCCTCCATCGAGGACAACTTGGGCACCCACTCGGCTCGCTGGGGGTCGGTGCCGAAGGTATCGACCATCCACACGATCATGTTCTGGATCGAGATGTACGCGGCGATGGTGGGGTCGGCTTTCGCCAGTTCCTCGAAGATGAGGGCAGCGTCAGCGCGGGAGAGGCCCGATCCGCCGTATTCCTCCGCCACGTAGATCCCGCCCAGCCCGAGCTTGCCGGCCTCGCGGAGCACATCCACCGGGAAGTGCTTCGTGGCGTCCCATTCCAACGCGTGGGGGGCGATCTTCTCGCTCGCAAAATCGTGGACCATTCCTACGAGGTCCCGCTGGTCCTCTGTCAGTTCGAACATCGTCATCCTCGACTCCTGCTCTCACGCTCTGCAGCCCCCGGCGCCTGCACCTCGTGGCGCTGACTGCAGTCTTACCTGTGCTGTCAGTCTCGGGCACGATCGGCGTCAGGGGAATAGAGGCTGACGTCCGCGCCTTGGCACAGAAGTGAACGTTGACATCTGGTCTGATATCGCATGCCCGTGGTGCTTCATCGGAAAGCGCCGCTTCGAGAAGGCTCTCGCTGAATTCCCGCACAAGGACCAGGTGACGGTCACGTGGCACAGCTTCCAGCTCGACCCGTCGCTCCCCGAGCGCTATGACGGCACCGAACTCGAGTACCTGAGCCAGCGAAAGGGTCTGCCCGAGGACCGCGTCGCCCAGATGTTCGAGCAGGTCACGCACGTCGCCGCCGGCGAAGGGCTCGCCTACGATTTCAGCGCGATCGTCGTCGCCAACAGCTTCCGTGGGCACGAACTCCTCCACCTCGCGAAGGACCATGACGCGAGCAACCCGGAGCGCAGAGCGGCCGACGCCGTGAAGGACGCGCTGCTCTCGGCTCACTTCGAGCAGGGGAAGGACATCGGGAGCCGGGAGGTGCTCGTCGGGATCGGCACCGCCGCCGGGCTCGCCGAGCCGGAGATTGCCGCGGCGCTCGACGCCGGCACCTACCGCGACGCCGTGAGCGCGGACATCCGCGAGGCCCAGATGCTCGGCATCCAAGGCGTGCCGTTCTTCGTCTTCGACCGCAAGTACGGCGTGTCCGGTGCCCAGCCTGCGGAGGTCTTCGCGCAGGCGCTCGACACTGCGTGGCGCGAGTCGAACCCGCTCGTCATGATGGCGGCGGCGCGGGACGACGCCGATGGCCAGACCGACGGTGAACTCACCGGCCAGGCCTGCGGCCCCGAAGGCTGCTGACTCCTCGTCCAGGATACGGTCAGAAGCCCGCCGGCTCGTGCGGCGTGTAGGACTCCTCGAGCTCCGCGGCCTCGGCGTCGTCGAGCTCTACCTCGAGGGCGGCGACGGCGTCCTCGAGGTGGGAGCTCTTGGTGGCTCCCACGATGGGGGCGGCGACGACGGGGTTCCGCAGCACCCAGGCGAGGGCAACCTGCGCCCGGGGGATTCCTCGGCGTTCGGCCACCCGGCCGACGGCGTCCACGATCCCCTTGTCGCTCTCGTGGTACAGCGTGCGGCCGAATTCGTCGGTCTCCGTGCGGGCCGTCGTCGTCCCCCACTCGCGGGCGAGCCGACCACGCGCAAGCGGGCTCCACGGGATGGCCCCGACGCCCTCGTCCGCGCACAGCGGGTACATCTCGCGCTCCTCCTCGCGGTTGAGGAGGTTGTAGTGGTCCTGCATCGAAACGAACGGGGTCCAGCCGCTGGCGCGCGCGAGATGCTGCGCCTTCGAGAACTGCCACGCCCACATCGACGACGCGCCGATGTAGCGCGCCTTGCCGGCCTTGACGACGTCGTGCAGCGCCTCGAGCGTCTCCTCGATGGGCGTGTGCGGGTCCCACCGGTGGATCTGGTAGAGGTCCACGTAGTCGGTGCCGAGACGACGGAGGCTCGCGTCGATCTCGCTCATGATCGCCTTGCGGGACAAGCCGCCGCCGTTTGCCCCTTCGTGCATACGGCCGTGGACCTTGGTCGCGAGGACGATCCAGTCGCGGTCCGCGAAGTCGGCGAGCGCGCGGCCCACGATCTCCTCACTGCTGCCCGCGGAGTAGACGTTGGCCGTGTCGAAGAAATTGATGCCCGCCTCGACCGCCTGCTTGATGAGGGTGCGGCTCTCCTCCTCGGGCAGGCTCCACGGATGGTTCCCTCGCTGCGGGTCGCCGAAGCTCATGCAGCCGACGGCGAGACGAGAGACTTCGAGGCCAGTGTTGCCGAGACGCGTGTAATGCACAGTTCTCCCTTGTCCTGGGGTTCTTGAGCCTTCCTGAAACCAGTCTTACCACCGCAGGAGCGCGGCCGCGGCCTCGCCGCTGTCGAGCGCGCCCCGCGGGAACAGCACCGTGTCCGCCTTCGTGAGCACTGCGGCGCGCAGGAGCGCGGCGGACGCGTCGACGGTTCCGAGCACGGGCGCGCCGAGCGACTCCGACTCGTCCGTGGCGATCCAGGGCTCGGCTCCGAGCGCGAGGAGCGTGCGGCCTTCCGCGACCTCCGGGGAAAGGAGCAGGGTGTCGACGCGCGCCTGCTGGAGCGCCCTGAGGGTCTCGGTCCAGTCGCTCGCGGCGACGCTCCCGAGACCTCCCACGAGGCGCTCGAGCATTTCGTGCTGCCGCCTTGCCGCGACGCCGGCGACGACGGCGTCGACCTCTTCCTCGAAGCGCTCGCGGTCGGCGCCGGGCGCGGACGAGTTCATGTCCACGGTCTGCGCGAGGGCCGCCGCCCGCTCGCTCAGGGCGTCCAGGACCATCTGCCGCGCGCGCTCATCGCCGGAGAGGACGACCAGCTGCACGTCGCCCTCCTCGACAATCCTGTTGATCTCGGCCGCGACATCGGCTCCGTTGCGCCGCCAGATCTCCTCCGTGCGATGCTGGTACTTCCCCTGGGACCAGCCACCCACCGGCACCTTACGCAGGTTCTCGGTCTCGCCGGTCATCTCCTGCTCGTCGAGCGGCCCACGGGCCGACGCCCGGTAGCGTCCGATCTTCGCCTCGGCCCGCTCCACCTCGACGACGAGGTATTCGAGGTCTGAGCCGCGTACGGCTGCCAGCGGGAGCAGGTTCGGGATCGGGCCGCACTCCACCACGGGCTGAGCCGGCGCGCCGGGCAGGACCTCGTCCACGACCGCCTCGCCGTTGCGGATGAGCACGAAGCGCGAGACGGGGCCCGCCATGCCCTTCGCGGACCAGACCAGCTGTCCGGCGGCCTTCGCGTCCCCCGGGCTGGCTCCGGCGCCGGTGAGCTGGCGGGCCATGTTCTCTCCCAGCACCTCGGTCGCTTCGAGGCTGCTCACGGTGCCCGTGCTCACGTCCGCATGGATCGTGCACCAGGGTCCGGATTCACGGAGGGCTTCGGCGAAGTCCCTGAGGGCATGCATGTGGTTCCTCCTCGATTCCAACTCGGGTCGGCCGGCTCATTACGCCCTACCCGGGTGAAGGGCATTTCACGCGGGGAGGGTGAGGAATTGTCGGCGCGGTTGGTCAGCCGTTGGGTTTCTCGACCGAGAAGTCCCCGCCGGGAAACACCATGGACTCGTGCCCGTCGTCGAAGCGGACCACGTAAGGCGGATCGCCGTTGGTTCCCTTGACTTCGACAATTTCCCCATGCCGGTCCTTGGAGTCCACCGTCCGGCCGTGAATGATGATGCGGTCTCCCTGCACAGCGTTCATCGCGGATCACCTCCTAGTTCCCGAGGGTACGTAGCGGCACCGCCCGGTGGAAGGGTTGACGAAGGCCTCTCACGCTTGCGCGCCCTCGACCTCTTGCGCATCGTGACCCACCGCCGATAGGAGTGGTGGATGGACACCGAGACGACCCAGGGCCCCTCCGAGTACTGGGACAGCTTCTACAGCGAACGCGACCGCATCTGGAGCGGCAAGCCCAACCCCGCACTCGTCCGCGAGGTCGAGACGGTCGCCCCTGCGCGCGCCCTTGACCTCGGCTGCGGCGAAGGCGCCGACGCGATCTGGCTCGCCCAGCGGGGCTGGACCGTCACCGGAGTGGACGTCTCCGCCGTCGCGCTCTCCCGCGCCCAGCAGCACGCGGAGGACGCCGGCGTGGCGGACCGGGTGCAGTGGCTCGAACGCGATCTCGCCGCGTGGGAGCCGGAGGACGAGTACGAGCTGGTGTCGGCCCAGTTCCTGCACTCCCCCATCGAACTCCCGCGCGAACGGATCCTGCGCCGCGCCGCGGAGGCCGTCGCCCCGGGGGGCCTGCTGCTCGTCGTCGGGCATACCGAGTTCCCGCCGTGGGGGCGGCACCGCCATGCCGACGAGGCGCAGCTCCCCACGGCGGAGCAGCTCGCCATGACCCTGGGGCTCCGGGCCGGCGGCTGGGAGGTCGAGGCGACGACGTCGGACGGCCGGGAGGTCAAGGGGCCCGAGGGGCAGGTGGCCATCATGACCGACGCGGTGCTCAGGGCGCGGCGCCGAGGTGGACAGGCGTGAAGACCACCGGCATGGGCCCACGCGCCCGGCCGACGACGCTCGCGGACCTCATCGACGCCGCCGCTGGGCTGGCGGCCGGGCCGCAGCGCGCGATTCTCGGCATCACGGGGGCGCCCGGCGCCGGGAAGTCGACTCTGGGCGAGCGGATCGTCGAGGCCCTCGGACCCGACCGGGCCGTGCTCGTGCCCATGGACGGCTTCCACCTCGCCGATGCCGTCTTGGCCGCCCGTTCCCTCCGCGACGTCAAGGGCGCAATCCACACGTTCGACGACGCCGGGTACGCGGCCCTCCTCCGGCGGATCCGAGACCAGCGCCCCGGTGAGACCGTCTACGCGCCGCACTTCGACCGGAGCCTCGAGGAGCCGATCGCCGGAAGCATCGAGGTGCGTCCCGAGGTCCCACTGGTCGTCACCGAGGGGAACTACCTCCTCGCGGACGACGGCGCGTGGCCCCGCGCGCGAGCCTGCCTCACGGAGTGCTGGTTCCTGGACCCCCCACCGGACGTGCGACGGGAGCGGCTCGTCGCGCGGCACGTCGCCTTCGGCAAGAGCCCGGACGACGCGCGGGCCTGGGCGCTCGGGACGGACGAGGCGAACGCCGCGCTCATCGAGGGGACGGCGGGGCGTGCGGACCGGGTCTTCAGGATCGTCGAGGGATAGCCGCCGTCAGCCGACGCTCGCGGCGCTCATGAGCGCCGCCTCGATGCCCGCCGGGGACAGGACGTACTGGGAGACGAGCTGGCCTGCGCCCATGACGGCGGCGCGCTCGCCGGCGCGCGAGAGCACGATCCGGAGGTTCGTCGTCGCGAGCGGCGGCGAACGGTGGTAGACGACCTCGCGCACGCCCGCGATGACGTGGTCGCCCGCCGCGGCGACCGACCCGCCCATCACGATCACGCTGGGATTGAGCAGGTTCACGCACGTCGCGATCACCTCGCCGACGTCGCGCCCGGCCTGGCGCAGAGCCTGGATGGCGGCAACGTTCCCATGGGCGGCGAGCTCCATGACGTCAGCGCCCGACTTCGCCTCGACCCCGCGTTCGCTCAACGCCCTTGCGATCGCAGCTCCGGAGGCGACCGCCTCGAGGCACCCGATGTTCCCGCAGCTGCAGACAATCCCTTCGCCGCGCGCTACTCGCACGTGGCCGAGGTCACCGGCCGTGCCGTCCGCCCCGCGCTGGAGCTGCCCGCTGCTGATGATGCCCGAGCCGATGCCCGTGGCGACTTTGATGAACAGGAGGTCGTCGACGTCGGCCCAGAATCGCGCCCTCTCGCCGAGCGCCATGATGTTGACGTCGTTGTCCACGAGGACCGGGACGGGCAGTGAGCGCTGCACGAAGCCGACGACGTCGAACCCGTCCCATCCGGGCATGATCGGGGGCTTCACGGGACGCCCGGTCGCGTGTTCCACTGGCCCCGGGAGCCCGATGCCGACTCCCGCGAGCAGGGTCAGCGGCTGGTGGATCTCGGCGAGGAGCCGCCTTCCGCAGTCGATGACGTAGCCGAGGACCGCTTCGGGGCCGGCCGAGACGGGCATGGGGTTGCGGTCCTCCGCGAGCACCTCGCCGTTGAGGTCGGTCAGGGCGACGCGCACGTGGGTGGCTCCGATGTCTGCCGCGAGGACGACGCGCGCGCGGGCGTAGAAGGCGAAGCGCGACGGCGGCCGCCCGCCGCTCGAGACCGCCTCGCCGATGGACACGACGAGACCCGAGCCGAGCAGAAGGTCCACCTTGCCGGCGACCGTCGAACGCGCGAGTCCCGTGGTCATCGCGAGTTCCGCACGGGTCCACGGCTTGCCGTCGCGAAGAATCTGGAAGAGGTCCCCGGCACGCGGCCCGCTGCGTCCCTGGTCTGCCATGAAGGCCATGGTGTCACACCCCCTTTCGCACGTCTACTTTTCATCTTTTGCTTGCACATCGTCAAAAGTCCTTCTAGGCTCGTCTGTGATGCAGCCCACGTGGCGATTCATCCTCCCCCCTCATCGATCGAGAGGACACCCTCCATGGCCTATTCAGTCCAGCTTTACACCGTCCGGGACGCGATCGAGGAGGACCTGCCCGGCACCATCCGGCGGCTCGCGGAGATCGGCTTCACCCAGGTCGAACCGTACAGGTTCGCCGAGCGGGCCGAGGAGTTCGCCGCAGCGTTCGAGGAGAACGGCATCACCGCGCCGACCGGCCACGCCCCGCTGCTCTCGGGGGATCAGGACGAGATCTTCGCCGCGGCGAAGCGGCTCGGCATCGGCACCGTGATCGATCCGTTCGTCCCGGCCGAGAAGTGGCAGGACGCCGAGACCATCCGCGACACCGCCGCCCGCCTTAACGAGGCCGCGAAGAGGGGCGCGGAGTACGGGATCCGGGTCGGCTACCACAACCACTGGTGGGAGCTCGAGTCGAAGGTCGAGGGCACGAACGCGCTTGAGTTCTTCGCGTCCCTGCTCGACCCCGGGCTCGTCCTCGAGGTCGACGCCTACTGGGTGGCCGTCGGCGGTGAGGACCCCATCGCCGTCCTGAAGCGTCTGGGCGACCGCGTCGTCGCGGTCCACCTCAAGGACGGCCCCGTCAACGAGGACCGCAAGGCGCAGCAGCCCGCGGGCCAGGGCAAGGTGGACATCTGGGGCGTGATCGCCGCGGCGAAGAACCTCGAGGTCGGCGTGATCGAGTTCGACGACTACTCCGGGGACCTCTTCGAGGGCGTCGCAGCGTCGCTGCGCTACCTCGAGGCCGGGGCCCCGGCCTCGAGCGAGGCCGGCAGCGCGGAGGCCGCCCGATGAGCCGCGGCCCCGTGGGCGTCGCCGTCATCGGCGCCGGTGTGATCAGCAAGCAGTACCTGGACAACCTCACGAAGTTCCCGGACCTGTCGGTCCATGTGATCGCGGACCTGTTCCCGGAGGCGGCCAAGGCCCGCGCGGAGGAGTACGGCATCGCCGAGCACGGGGCCCCGGAGCTGGCCCTGAACCACCCGGACGTGGAGATCATCGTGAACCTCACGATCCCCGCCGCGCACGTCGAGGTCGCCACGGCCGCCGTGAGGGCGGGCAAGCACGTCTGGAGCGAGAAGCCGTTCTCGCTCGACCGCGAGAGCGGGCTGGGGCTGCTGAAGGAGGCGGACGACGCCGGGCTGCGGCTCGGGTGCGCCCCGGACACCTTCCTCGGGGCGGGCCTGCAGACCGCGCGGCGGGTGATCGAGCGCGGCGACATCGGCGTCCCGCTCACCGCCCAGACCGTGTTCCAGACCCCGGGGCCCGAGTCGTGGCACCCGAACCCGGCCTTCCTGTTCCAGCGCGGGGCGGGCCCCCTGTTCGACATGGGACCGTACTACTTCACCGCCCTGGTCCAGACTTTCGGCAGCATCCGCCGGGTCGCCGCGCTCGGGTCCAAGGCCAAGGCCACCCGGGTGATCGGGTCCGGGCCGAAGGCCGGGGAGGAGTTCGAGGTCGAGGTCCCCACGCACGTGAGCGCGCTGGCCCAGTTCGAATCCGGCGCGTCCTCGCACAGCATCTTCAGCTTCGAGTCGCCCCGGGCCAGGATGGGCTTCGTCGAGATCACGGGCACCGAGGCCACCCTCTCGCTCCCGGACCCGAACTACTTCGACGGGGACCTGGAGATCTGCAAGGCCGGCGAGCACGAGTGGACCAAGATCCCCACGACCGGGCCGGCGAACGGGCGCGGCATGGGGGTGCTGGACATGGCCCGCTCCATCCGGACCGGCCAGCCCCATCGGGCGACCGGCCAGCTCGCCTACCACGTCCTGGACACCATGGTCTCGGTCTCGGAGTCCATCGACACCGGCGCGTTCGCCGACGTCGTCAGCTCCGCGCCGGCCTCCGCCCCCCTGCCCGAGGATTGGGCCCCCGAGGACGCGACCCTCGACGGGGTCCCCGCATGAGCGCACCCGGGCGCCCGGGAGGACCCGGTTCGCCGCGGCCCCTCGGGGTCGCCGCGATCGGGTACGGGTTCATGGGCAGGGCCCATTCGCAGGCGTGGCGGAACGTGGGGGCGTTCTTCGACGTCCCGGCCGTTGAGCAGCGGGTGCTCGTGGGCCGGGACGCCGGCGCCGTGGCCGAGGCCGCGGCCCGGTACGGGTGGGCCGAGTCCGCGACGGACTGGCGGCAGGCCATCGCCCGGGACGATGTGGACATCGTGGACATCTGCGCGCCGGGGTGGCTGCACGCCGAGATCGCGATCGCAGCTCTCGAGGCCGGCAAGCACGTCCTCGTGGAGAAGCCGCTCGCGAACACCCTCGCCGAGTCCGAGGCCATGGTCGCCGCCGCCCAGGCGGCAAGGTCCCGCGGGGTCCAGTCCATGGTCGGGTTCAACTACCGCCGCGTCCCGGCCCTGGCCTACGCGCGCCGGCTGATAGCCGAGGGCCGGCTCGGCACGGTCCGGGAGGTCCGCGCGTCGTACCTGCAGGACTGGCTCGCCGACGCCGCCTCGCCCATGACCTGGCGGCTGCGGAAGGAGACCGCCGGATCCGGGGCGCTCGGGGACATCGCCTCGCACGCGATCGACCAGGTCCAATACCTCCTCGGGGACACCGTCACGGAGGCCTCGGGGCGGCTGCACACCTTCGTCGGGCGCCGGCCCGGGCCAGGCGGGGACCTGGAGGACGTCACGGTCGACGACGCCGCGTGGGCCACGCTGGTCCTGGCCGGCGGGGCGGTCGCCTCCGTGGAGGCCTCGCGGGTCGCCACGGGTAAGAAGAACTCGCTCCGGATCGAGGTCTACGGCACCGAGGGCTCCCTCGCGTTCGACCTAGAGCGGCTCAACGAGCTCGAATTCCTGGACGCCGCCTCCGGCCCCGCGGCCGAGCAGGGCTTCCGGCGGATCGTGGTGACCGAGCCCGAACACCCCTACCTGGGCGCGTGGTGGCCGCAGGGGCACGTGATCGGCTGGGAGCACACGTTCGTCCACCAGGCCCGCGACTTCCTCACCGCGATCCGGGACGGGGCCGCCCCGTCGCCGTCGTTCGAAGACGGGCTCCAGGTCCAACGCGTCCTGGCCGCCATAGAGGACTCCGCCGCCGCGAAGTCCGCCACCGTCCACCTCTAGACCCCCACCCCACCCCAACTCGGGTACACCAACCCCTCGTTGCGCCGTCACCTTCGCAGGGTCCCACCCTGCGAAGGTGACGGCGCAACCTGGGCGCGGACGGCGCAAGGTGGGCGCGGACGGCGCGGGCTCGACGCCTTTGGTGACACATCGACTTAAAATGCGTGTATGCCCCGCATCCAGGCAGAGTCCAACGCCGCGCAGCGCGCTCTCACGCAGCGGCGCATTCTCGATGCGTTCGGTGAGCTGCTGTTCACGCGGGGCCTCCCAGGACTGACGATGACCGATGTCGCGCGGCAGGCAGGCGTCGGCCGCACCGCGGTCTACAACTACTATGCGGATCTGGAAGAGCTCCTCATCGGCTACGCCCTCGACGAGACCGGCCGCTTCCTGAGCGACCTCAAGGACGAGCTCAGCCGACTCGACAACCCGGTCGACCGCCTTGCCGTGTACATCCGCGCACAGGTCGAGGACCTCTCCCGCCGCCATCTCCCTCCCGGGCCCGCCATGCGCGCGGTGCTCTCGCCGTCGTCGTTCGCGAAGCTCGGGGACCATGTCGGCGAGCTCAACGCGGTGCTGCGCGACATTCTCCGGGCTTGCATGGAGGAGGGCTACATTCCGCGGGCTGATCTCGACGAGCTCTCGCGGCTCGTACTGGGCTCGCTCGCCGCGAGCGCCGTCCGAGGCCAGGACCGGCACACGGAGGCGACCGTGCGCTTCATCCAGCTCGGCGCGGGGGCGCGTTTCGACGAGATTGGGCGCCCGGTCCGAACCTGACGGCTGACCCTGGCTAGGGCGCGGGAGTCACGGGGACCAAGGGGCTCGGCGTCGCACCGGCACACAGGAGTCCCCCCGGCGTCTGGTCCACGATGCCCGGATCTTTGAGCCCAGTGAAGCCCGGCAGGAGGATGAGGTCGACGCTCGAGTCACCGCGCGCGTCGAGGGTGAAGACGCTTCCGGGCACGTTGCGCTGGATCGTGAAGGCGGCTCCTTCGCCGGCCGGCCCGGAGACGATGAGCGCGGGGGGCGACCCGTCTGCCGTAGAGTTGGCGACCTTGCCGACGGAGAACTTCCGTTGCGTGAGCTGGTCCGCGACCGTCCGCGCGAGACCCTCCTGCCCCGCAGCGTTGAGCACGTTCACATGGACGGACTGCGGGGTCGCATAGTCGAACGGCCCGGGAGGGCAGCCGAGCGTCGGCACGGGCGAGGCGCCTTGCGGCGAAAGCACGATGCGGCCCGTGAGGATGGCCCAGGCTCCCGTCGCACCCGCGACCACAAGGGCCAGCAGCAGCACGAGCATGACGGCGTGCCGGATCCGGCGCCATCGGCTGCGCCGACGCTCCCGCTCGTCCCGCTCGACCTCGAACTGCGAGCGGAGCTGCTCCCCGTTGATGACGTGGTGCCCGTGGTAGACCGTGAGGTCTTTGGGCTTGCGGCTCATGGCGCAGCCTCGGCTCAGGAATCGAGATCGAGTACGCGGGCGTGGATTGCCGTGCGCTGGTGCAGGGCCGTCCGGAGGGCACGATGGAGCCCGTCCTCGAGATAGAGGACACCCTGGTACTGGACGACGTGGGGGAAGAGGTCGCCGAAGAAGGTCGAGTCCTCGGCGAGGAGGGCCTCGAGATCCAGGGTGCGCTTGGTCGTGACGAGCTCGTCGAGCCGCACCGGGCGCGGCGGGAGGGCAGCCCAGTCCTTGGGGGTGTGGTACCCATGGTCGGGGTAGGGGCGCCCGTCCCCCACAGCTTTGAAGATCACGCGACTAGCGTAGACAGGCGCTCGCCCGGGCGTCATGCCGGACGTGGAGCCCTGAGGGATTGTGGCCGAACGGTTACGGAGCGCCTGAAAGAATGGGCACATGGACCTCCGCCCCCCGTTTGCCCTCCTTCTCGACGTCGATGGACCCATCGCGAGCCCGGTGAGCCGCTCAGTCAAGCCCGAGATCATCTCACTCCTGCTCGAGCTCGGCGAGGCTGGGATCCCCCTCGTCTTCAACACGGGACGTTCGGACGCCTTCATCACCGAGCAGGTGATGGCGCCGATGCTGGCCGAAGGCATGCCGTCCTCGTTCACCGTGCACGCAATCTGCGAGAAGGGGGCCACCTGGTTCTCGTTCTCTGGGGCTGCGGCGACCCCGGTGCGAGTGGATCGCGAGCTCGCCGTGCCTGCGAGCTTCGCCGACGACGTCCGGTAACTCGTGGCGGAGAAGTACGCGGACTACATGTTCTTCGACGAGACCAAGCGGGCGATGGTCTCGGTCGAACAGCGGATCGATGTCCCGAACCGTGAGTACCGTGCCGTTCAGGAGCACTTCGACGCCGACGCGATGGCGCTCATGGCTCAGCGCGGACTTGGCGCGGTGCGGCTCGATCATCACGTCCCGGGCCAGGACGACACGGTCGACTACCGCGTCGATCCGACCATCATCTCGACGGACATCGAGTCGGTCCGACTCGGCAAGGACCTCGGGGCGAGCCGCGCGTGCGAGCTTCTGCGCCGCGACGGGATCGTGCCGGAATCCTGGTTCACGATGGGCGATTCTCGGACGGACTACGCGATGGCGGACTGGCTCCACCACAACGACCACGAGGTCTCACACGTCGATGTTCGCCCCGAGGACGGCGTACCCGAGAAGCCGTACGAGATCCTCACCGCTGGGTATCTCGGGCTCGGTTCCGAGGTGATCCACGACGACGCAGGACTCGCCTTCCTGCGCGAGTGGCGGAACGCGGTGCTGGCCACGCACTGAGCGTGCCTACGGCGTTGCCGTAGCTGTTGGAGTCGGTGTTGGGGTCGCCGTGGTCGTTGCGGTCGCCGACGCAGTCGCCGAAGTGGTGGGCGATGACAAGACGGTGCCTGTCGGGGTGGGCGACGGCGTTGGGCTCGAGGAGGGCGTTGGGCTCGGTGCAGACGTGGCTGTCGGGCTCGGGCTGGGGGACGACGACGGGCTGGCCGAGGAAGTCGTCGAAGTCCCAGTCGGGCTCGAAGTCCCAGTCGGGCTCGAAGTCGTGCTCGAGCTCGGATTGGAGGTCGGGCTGCCGCTTGAGCCAGTACTCGAGGGGGCGCTCGCCGACGGCGCGGCCGTCGGGCCGGGAGCGGTCGGCGTGGGCGCGGGCGCCTTCTGGATCGTCTCGCCCGGGGCTGGCTCGTCGAGCGTCGTGGGAACACTCCAGTTCTGGCTCGCCGCCGCCTGCCCGTCTTTGGGCGTGTAGTCGGTGAGGGTGAGGTTCGTGACGGGCTCGGTCTGCTTGATGGGGATGTAGGTCCACTTCATGGGGTCCTCGTAGACCCCATTCAAGTGAGTCTCGAAGTGCAGATGGGGACCTGTCGCGCTGCCCGTGTGCCCTACGAGCCCCACCACCTGGCTCGGCTGCACCGAGTCCCCGGCCTTCACTGCGCAGGCGTGCATGTGGTTGTACGTGGTGACGAGACCGTTGCCGTGGTTGACCTCGACCCGGTTCCCGCCGCCCCACGGATGCCACCCCGCGGCCTGGACCACCCCGGCGTCGGCCGCATAGACGCGGGTACCTTCCGCGCCCGCGAAGTCCTGGCCCCAGTGAAACTCACCAGGCTGCCCCGTGAGCGGATTGATGCGGTAGCCGAACGGCGAGGTGGGGATGAGCGTTTCGAGGGGGGCGTAGAGCTGCCCCTGAGCTGGCCGAGGAAGGTCTGCCGAGGCCACCATCACGGTGCCTGAGTGGTTGCCTGCCGGGATCGAGCTGACCCCCGGGCGATCGAAGGTGAGGCTCGCATTGGGGTCGGCCCGCACGGTGTCTGTACTTCCCGCATCTGCGAAGGCGTTGTTTGCGCCGCAGAGCACGCAGGCCACCGGAATGAAAAGGCCGACAAATCCCCGACGGCCGATCTGACGCCCTGCACCGCTTTGCTGCTCCACGTGACTCCCCAATCAGTCATGCGTTTTCGGCATGATCCATCCAAGTAACTTCGCGCCGAATGGCTCCATTGTTGGCTAGGTCGGGCGATCCCGCTAGACGTTGACAGAGTCACACAGCGCTTCGACAGCTTGTCAAGAAAACGGGGCTGCCAGAGCAGATCCCTGCCAAGTCATGGGCACAGAAGTGCCTGCGCGTACTGGGAGCCAGACCGTATGCCTCCTAAAATGTCCCGCTCAAACCCGCGAGTAGGGCGGGACATTCCGGACAGCTACCCATTTGCACGCGGTCAAGCGGGAGGTCAGCGGGTAGCAGAAAAAGAACACCCCCGGTCCGAAGACCGGGGGTGTCACAACGCGGAGGATGGGGGATTTGAACCCCCGAGGGCGTGAACCCAACACGCGTTCCAGGCGTGCGCCATAGGCCGCTAGGCGAATCCTCCAGATTGCCCCACGCACGGCCGCGCCGAGAGCAGCGGCCCGTGCAGAGCAGACTCTAGAATACCCGAGGTTCCCGGAAGCGCCGAATCGGACCCATGCGAGACTGTGCGGCATGGAGGAGTTCGACTGCCTTGTCGTCTACGTCCCGACGGCCGACGCCGACGGTCTCCGCCGCGCGATCGCCGAGGCCGGGGCGGGGCGCCTCGGGAACTACGCGGCGTGCAGTTTCAGCACCGAGGGAACCGGGCGCTTCCTGCCCCTCGATGGCGCCCGACCGGCCGTTGGGACCGTGGGCGAACCGGAGGAGGTCCCCGAGACCCGGATCGAGGCCATCTACCGCCGCGTGGAGCGCGACGCGATCGTCCGCGCGCTTGTCGCGGCCCACCCGTATGAGACGCCCGCCTTCATGACGTTCCCGGTAGATGTGAGCCTGCCTCCGGAAGGCTGACCGCAAAACACGCGCCGCCTTCCGGCGCCCTTCCGGCGACGAGTCGCCCTCCGAGCCGGCCCGCGAGGCGCTGCGCGATCGAGAGCCCGAGTCCCGTCCCCACCGGCCGCTCGCCCTGATAGCGCGAATGGAGGGCGCCCCGCTCGAACGCATGGGCGAGGTCGTCCTCGCTCAGGCCGGGGCCGCCGTCGCGCACTTCGAGGACGACGGCGCCGCCCTCCCAACGCCCGGCAAGCACCACAGGCGCCCCGGCCGGAACCACACGCAGCGCGTTCTCCACCAGCCCGTCCAGGAGCTGCCGCAAGCGCCGCGCGTCCGTGATGACAAGGAGGGGCCCGGCGACCTCGGTCCGCAGGACCACGCCCGCCGTTTCGGCCGAACCGCGCCACGCCTCCATGACGGCGGGAAGGATCGAGGCCGCGTCGATGGGCTGGAAATCCACCCGGAAGTCGTCGGCCTCAAGCCGCGCGAGCTCGAGCAGATCGCTCACGAAATGGTCGAGACGCCCGGCCTCCGCGCTGAGCGTCCGGCCTACCCGCGGGACGTCCTCGGCTGGGATCACACCGTCCGCGAGCGCCTCCGCGTAGCCGCGGAGCGCGGTGAGGGGCGTCCGCATCTCATGTGAGACGGAAAGGAGGAACTCGCGCTGCCGCCCCTCGCTCGCAGTGAGCGAGGCGTCCAAGGCGCCGAGCGCATGGGCGACTTGCTCGACCTCTGCCGGGCCGCCGCCGTCGACCGCCACCCCCCGCTCGCCCCCCGCAAGTCGCCGCGCAGCGGCCGCGACGTGCACGAGGGGTCGCGCGACCCACCGCGCCACGAGTGCGCCCCCCGCCACCGCGCACCCGAAGCCGATGAGCAACGCCCACAGGAGCCGGGTCACCAGCGGCACGGCTGCCTGGTTGACGGCTGAGACCGGCTCGACCAGCACGAGTCCTCCGCCGTCGCCCAGGGGCCGGGCCTCGACGACCACTGGAATCCCGCTCACGGTCTCGGTCTGCGAGAAGGATCCGCCAGCAAGGACCCTCGACACGGCCGCCTGGCTCACGTACTTGCGGCCCGCACCCGTCACGGTGCCAGTTGGACTCACGAGGGCGATGTGCCCGGCCTCGCCGACAGCCAGCTCCCGGAGGGACGCGAGATTGGTCACCGAACCCGATGCGCTGAGCGCCTGTGCCTGCCGCGCGAGGCTCGCACGGGCCTGATCGACGGCTGCGGAGCGGATGAGCTGGGCCCCCACGAGCCCGGCGACGAGGGTTGCCACTGCGGCAACGGCCGCCGTCACCAGGGTGACCCGGGCATACAGGGAGCGCAGCCACCTCCTCACAGCACGGCCCTCATAGCGCGCCCCTCACGGCCCGGCCCCGGCTGCGCCGTCGTCGGTCACGCTGTAGCCGACGCCGCGCGTCGTCCTCAAGGGGCTCGCATCCCCCAGTTTGGCCCGGAGCTGCGCCACGTGGACGTCGACGGTGCGGCCGCCGCCGTAGTCGGCTTGGCCCCACACGGCCGAGAGGAGCTGCTCGCGGCTGAACACGCGCCCCGGCTGGGTCATGAGGTGGGCCAGCAGATCGAATTCGAGCGCCGTGAGCTGGACCGGCTCCCCATCCGCCTCGACGGTGCGCCGCCCCAGGTCCAGACGGACGCGCCCCACCGTCAGGACCCTGGGGCCCTGGGGGCCGGCCGCGCGCCGGAGCACGCTGCGGACGCGGGCTACGAGCTCGCGCGGGGAGAAGGGCTTCGTCAGGTAGTCGTCGGCGCCGAGCTCGAGGCCGAGGACGCGGTCCACCTCGTCGTCTCGCGCGGTCACGAAGATCACGGGTGTCCAATCGTCCTCCTCGCGGAGGCGGCGGCAGATCTCTACGCCGTCGAGCCCGGGCAGACCCACATCAAGGACGATCGCGACAGGGCGGAGCTGCCGGATCCGCGAGAGCGCGACGGCGCCGTCCCGCTCGACGTGCACCCCGAATCCCGCGCGGGCGAGGTAGAGGCGTTCGAGGTCGGCGATGGCATGCTCGTCCTCGACCACGAGCACGAGCCCGCGACCCTCGCCCGCGTAGTCCACGGCACTATTCAAGCGCACGACGGCGTCCCCCGCCCCGCGCGCGAACGGGCACGGCGAGACTTTACATTCTTCGAACATTGGCCGAACACAGTTCTTTCTGGGCCGGGCCACGATGAGAGGCAGCCGGACAGCACGCCGGGCAACCCTCACGAAAGGACATTGCCATGGACCCCAGGATGACCCAGAGACCATGGGACGCGGCGCAGCGCAGCGGCCGAGGCCGTCACTGGAAGGCGGGAGCCGCCTCCGCGCTCGCGGCCGCGCTCCTCGCGGGCGGAGGCATCGCCGTCGCCCTCGAATCGCACAACAGCCAGCCGCAGGCCGCAGCCGCGGGCGCCACCCAGGCATCGGACGACGGCGAGACGCTCGCAAGCCTGACGTCGCTCGACTCGCTGGGCCCTGACGTGGCCGCGGTCGACACCGCCGGCCCGCAGGCTGACCTCGCCCAGACCACCACGCTGGTGACGCCCGCCGCGGCTACCCCGTCGCCGTCGGCCTCCGCGGCGGCGAAGCATCCGGCGCGGACCGCGCTGCGCCGGGTCCTCGCCGTCATCATTCGGCAGAACGGCACGGCCACGTACGGGCAGCACGCCCAGACCGCGGCGCGCGCCGCCATCAACCGCTTCCCCGCGGCCTTCCGCCGCCTTCCCGAGAAGCTGCGGCAGGACCTCTGGACGCTCGCCGGCGCGCCCTCGAGCCAGACGGATGCGGACGCCCAGAACATCAGGAACAACGCGCTCAACGGGACGTACGGCGCAGCCGTACAGAAGCTCGCCCAGGCGATCGAGAAGGCGCCCGCGAAACCGGCGGCCCCGAAGCCGAGCACGCCCGCCCCCAGCACTCCGACGCCGAGCCCGACCACCGGGAGCTGACGAGCCGGTTCGAGGCACCCTCGGAACTCCGCTAAGATGGAATCCAGCCCCTCATGTGGCGTCATCCTGCTGAACTCCCCCAGGACCGGAAGGTAGC
>NZ_DAIUJO010000072.1:0-20021 GCF_036848755.1 Sinomonas sp.
CCTTTGGTGATCGTGGTGGTCGTCCGGACGGTGGGGAGCGCCGTCCCTTTGGTGATCGTGGTGGTCGCCCGGACGGTGGCGAGCGCCGTCCGTATGGTGACCGCGGCGGGCGTCCGGGTTTCGACCGTGGTGATCGTCCCGATCGCGGCGACCGCCGTCCCTTTGGTGATCGTGGTGGTCGCCCGGACGGTGGCGAGCGCCGTCCCGCTTTCGGCCGCGACCGGGGCAGCGAGCGGTCCGATGGCGAGCGCTCTTATGGGGAGCGCCCTTACGGCGAGCGTCCTGAACGGAGTGAGCGCGGCGACGGCGGCAACCGCCGTCCCTTCGGTGACCGCCGCGAGAGCGGTCGGCCAACCGGCGGTCGGCCAACCGGCGGTCGGCCAGACGGCGGTCGCCCCAGCTTTGACCGGCCTCGTCACGAGGACCGCGGAGGCTACGAGCGCCGGAGCGAGGGCGGCGAGCGCGAGGTTGAGTTCCTCCGTGACCCGAACGCTGCAGACTTGCGGGTTTCGAACCGGCCGGACCGCGAGCGGTCGCCGGAGATCGACGCGGATGTCACCGGAAAGGAGCTCGACCGCGCCACGGCCGCCCAGCTGCGGACGCTCGAAGGCCGCAATGCGGAGTGGGTGTCGAAGCACCTCGTGATGGCGGGGCGCCTGATCGATTTCGATCCTGAGCTTGCGT
Organism: Sinomonas sp.; assembly: GCF_036848755.1. Lineage (NCBI taxonomy): Bacteria > Bacillati > Actinomycetota > Actinomycetes > Micrococcales > Micrococcaceae > Sinomonas > Sinomonas sp. The sequence goes on from NZ_DAIUJO010000072.1 coordinate 685, forward strand.
ACCAGCACGCTCTCGCGGCGAGCCGCCGTGGTGGCCGTATTGGCGCCGTGCGAGAGGCCGTGGGCATGACCGCCTACGCCGCTGGACGGTACGACGACGCGCTGCGCGAGTTCCGCACCTTCCGCCGGATCACGGGTTCGAGCATCCACCTCCCGCATATGGCGGACTGCGAGCGAGGCTTGGGCCGACCGGAGAAGGCCCTCGAGCTGACTGCTTCCGAGGAGCGCAACATGCTCGACGCCGCAGGCAAGGTCGAGCTCGCAATTGTGGCATCCGGAGCCAAGGCTGATCTGGGGGACTACGCGGGCGCGGTCGAGGAGCTCGAGATCCCGCAGCTGGATATCAACCGCGCCTTCTCGTTCAGCCCCCGCCTCTTCGAGGCCTACGCGGACGCCCTGGCGGCAGCAGGCCGGGCAGACGAAGCCGCGAAGTGGTACCGCCAGATCGGCGTCGCCGAGAGCGCGCTGGGCGTGGGCGAGTTCGCCGAGCCGGACATCATCGATTTCGGTGAGGACGACGAGTCCGACGATGCCTACGTCGGTTCCGAGGACGACGAGGCGGAGGACGACGAGGCGGAGGACGAGGCTGAGCCACGCGAGTCCGAGCCGGACGAGGCCACCGCCGCTGTTGACGGGACAGGTCCGGCCGAGGAGGAGGCAGGCCTCGCGGAGGACGAGATCGGTGTGACCGAGCGTGAGTCCGGCCAGGAGACCGGCTCCGGCCAGGAGGCCGGCATCGAGGACGCGGCATCGGAGGATGCCAGCCTCGACGACTCCGGGTCCGCCGACGCCTGACATGGCGCCCGGCATCGACATGGCTGAAGCCTTCATCGACGCGTTCGACGCAGTCCTGTCGGACCTCGACGGGGTTGTCTATGCGGGTCCGCACGCGATCCCCGGGGCGCCTGAGGCGCTCCGGGGGCTCGCCCAACGGGGGGTCCGCCTCGGCTACGTGACCAACAACGCGTCCCGAAGCCCTGCTGAAGTGGCCGCGCACCTTCGTGAGCTCGGCGCGCCCGCGGCGGACGACGACGTCGTGAGCTCGGCTCAGGCGGGTGCGGCTCTGCTGGCTCGACAGGTCCCCGCGGGATCGCGCGTGCTCGTGGCAGGGAGCGCGGCGCTTGCCCACGAGGTCGAACTCCGCGGGCTCGTGCCGGTCCGGTCCGCCCACGACGATCCGGTCGCGGTGATTCAGGGGTTCAGTCCCGACCTCGGCTGGCGCGAGCTTGCCGAGGCCTCGTACGCCGTGGCATCCGGAGCCCTCTGGATCGCAACCAACACGGATCTCACGATTCCCCAGGCTCGGGGGATAGCCCCGGGCAACGGGAGCTTGGTCAACGCGGTGCGCGCCGCGACCGGGAAGGAGCCGCTCGTCGCGGGCAAGCCCGAGGCGCCGTTGTTCCTCACGGCTGCGGAGCGCCTCGGTGCCGAACGGCCCGTCGTCGTCGGCGACCGGCTCGACACCGACATCCTGGGCGGGAACCGCGCGGGCTTCGCTACGGCCGCCGTCCTGACCGGAGTCGACACGAAGGAGACGATCCTCGCCGCGCGGACGGCAGAACGGCCGAAGTTCATCCTTGCCACGCTCGCGGACTTCTATGAGCCCTATCCGGCTCCGGAGGCGGCCGACGGCGGATGGCGGGCCGGTCGGTCCGCCGCGAGGGTCGAGGGCGGGTCGATCCGAATCACGGGCAGCCCCGAGGACATCAACGCGTGGCGTGCTGCGTGTGCGGCGTGGTGGGAGGCGCATCCGGAGGCTGAGCGCAAGACGGCGCCTGAGCTCGTGTGGGAGTCCTGAGCCGATAGGCTGGGGCTCATGGGCGAGGGACCTCTGCGCGACTCGGCATCCGGGCCGAACACACCGAACGCGGGTGTCGAGCGCGCCCTCGCAGTCCTCGCGGAGGCCGGATCCCTCGGCGGGGCCGAGCGGGCCGAGGCGTTCGAGCGGTTCCACGACGCCTTGGCGGCAGCCCTCGACGAGGAGCCGGGAGGCTGACAGGTGCCACGACTCGACCTCGAACTCGTGAGCCGAGGCCTCGCTCGGTCCCGGACGCACGCCGCCAAGCTCATTGCGGATGGCCACGTCTCGGTTGGCGGCGAGAGGGCAGGGAAGGCCGCACAGCCGGTATCTCCCGACGAGGCGATCGAAGTCGAGGCGTCCGAACATGACCGGTACGCAAGCCGGGCAGGCCACAAGTTGGCCGGTGCGCTCGCCCGCTTCCCTGAGATCGTCCCGCGCGGCCTCCGCTGTCTCGACGCCGGCGCGTCCACGGGCGGCTTCACCGACGTCCTGCTCGAAGCGGGCGCCGCGCGCGTCGTCGCAGTCGACGTCGGGCACGGGCAACTCGTGGAGCGTCTGCGCTCAGACCCACGCGTCGACGTGCACGAGGGACTCAACGTGCGCGACCTCGTGCCAGACCTGATCGGGGGGCCGGCGCAGCTCACCGTAGCGGACCTCTCGTTCATCTCCCTGACGCTCGTCGTCGGCCCTCTTGGCGGCTGCACCGTGCCGGGGGGCGACCTCCTGCTCATGGTCAAGCCCCAGTTCGAGGTGGGGAGGGAGCGCCTGGCGAAGACCGGCGTCGTGCATTCGGCCGCCGAGAGGCGGCGCGCCGTCAGCGGCGTAGCACAAGCGGCGCTCGACGCCGGGCTCCTCCTTCGGGGGCTCGCCGAGAGCCCCTTGCCTGGCCAAGACGGCAACGTGGAATACTTCCTCTGGCTGACCCGGCCGCTTCCTGATCGGGAGGAAGGCAGCCAGACGGCAGGCAGGGGAGTCGAGGAGCTTCTGGCGGCGGTCTGGCCGGCGGCGTCAGCACGAGGGAGGGAAACCCCATGAACCGACGCGTGCTCGTCCTTGCGCACACCGGCCGCGAGGACTCGATGGTTGCGGCCCGCGAGGCCTGCGCCCAGCTCCACGGATCCGGCCTCGTGCCCGTCATGACGGCCCAGCAGCAGAAGGATCTCGAGACCCACTTCGGCAGCCTCGACCATCCCACCGAGATTCTCGACACGGATGTCGCCCTCGCCGACGTCGAGCTCGTCATGGTGCTCGGAGGCGACGGAACGATCCTCCGCGCCGCCGAGCTGGTGCGCGGCATCGACGTGCCGCTGCTCGGCGTCAACCTCGGCCATGTGGGCTTCCTCGCGGAGAGCGAGCGCGCGGACCTCGCGCAGACGGTCCAGTGGGTCGCGAGCCGCAGCTACTCGGTCGAGGAGCGGATGACGATCGACGTCACCGTGTGGATCCAGGGTCGCAAGGTCGCGCACAGCTGGGCGCTCAACGAGGCGGCGATCGAGAAGGCGAGCCGCGAGCGGATGATCGAGATCGTGACGGAGGTCGACGGCAAGCCGCTCACGTCCTACGGCTGCGACGGAGTCGTGCTCGCAACGCCTACGGGGAGCACGGCCTACGCCTTCTCGGCTGGCGGGCCGGTCGTGTGGCCCGAAGTCGAGGCCCTGCTCATCGCCCCCATCAGCGCGCATGCGCTCTTCGCTCGCCCCCTCGTCGTGTCGCCGCATTCGCGCCTCGCCGTCGAGATCCTCACACGAACCGACGCCCAGGGCGTTCTGTGGTGCGACGGGCGGCGGTCCGTCGATCTCCCGCCGGGAGCTCGCGTCGAAGTCACCCGATCGGCGCAGCCGGTACAGCTCGCCCGCATCAGCGCGACGCCGTTCTCGGCACGGCTCGTGCGGAAGTTCGAGCTTCCCATCCACGGGTGGCGCGGCCCTGCGCCGATCGGGACCAACGGGGGCCAGGTCGAGGAAGTACCCCCGCAGCCGTGGAGCGGGAAAGTCCTCACCTCGCGGTGGACAGAGACCCGAAAGGAGAGCGACGAGTGATCGAAGAACTCCGGATCAGCGACCTCGGCGTCATCGCCGACGCGACGCTGCCCCTCGGACCCGGACTGAGCGTAGTCACGGGTGAGACCGGAGCCGGCAAGACCATGGTGGTGACCGCCCTCGGCCTGCTGCTCGGCGGACGCTCGGACGCGGGCGCCGTGCGCATAGGGGCGAAGTCCGCCCTCGCCGAGGCGAGCGTTCGCCTCGAACCGGGCCATGCCGCCGTCGAACGCGCGCTCGAGGCGGGTGCCGACGTCGAAGAGCACGACGGCGCAGCCGAACTCCTCGTGGCCCGCACCGTCGGCGCGGATGGGCGGAGCCGCGCCCACCTCGGCGGCCGCAGCGCCCCGGTCGGGGTGCTCGCCGAGGTCGGCGAGCAGCTCGTCGTGATCCACGGACAGTCCGAGCAGCTCCGCCTCAAGAGCGCTGCCGCTCAGCGGGAGGCCCTCGACCGCTTCGCGGGCGACGGGTTCGGGGGCCGGCTGGGGGAGTACACCGCGCTGTACGGGCGCTGGCTCGGAGCGCAGCGCGAACTCAACGAGCTCACCTCGGCCTCTCGCGAGCGGATCCGTGAGGCGGAGTCGCTCGAGCAGGCTCTCGAGGAGATCGCAGCCGTCGACCCTCAGCCGGGCGAGGATGACGAGCTCAAGGCCGAATCGGTGCGGCTCTCCAACCTCGAGGGGCTCCGGCTCGCGGCGCAGCAGGCGCACGAGGCGCTCGTTGCGGAGGACTTCGGCGAGGCGGGCGACGCCACGACACTCGTCGACGCCGCAAAGCGAGCCCTCGACCATGTTTCCGAGCACGATCCGGCGCTCGCGGCGGCCGCAGAGCGGCTCGCCGACGTCGGCTACGTGCTGGCCGACATTGCGCGCGAGCTTGCGAGCTATGGTGCTTCGCTCGACGCCGAGGGACCGCAGCGCCTGGCCGAGATAGAGGAACGCAGGGCCGCGCTCGGCGGGCTCGTCCGAAAGTATGCGCCGAGTGTCGACGAGGTCATCGCGTGGGCCGAGGCGGGGCAGAAGCGGCTGTACGAACTCCAGGACGACGGCGGCCGCATCGACGTGCTGACCGAGCAGGTCGCACGTGACGAGGAGAAGCTGCGCGCACTGGCCGCAGAGCTCACGGCGCGCCGGCGTGACGCTGCCGCCGAACTCGCCGAGCGGGTCAGCGCAGAGCTCACCGCCCTCGCGATGCCGGACGCCAGCTTGCAGGTCTCGGTCGAGGAGACGGCGGAGCTCGGACCGCTCGGATCGGACGAGGTCGCGATCCTTCTGCGACCCCATGCCGGCGCCCCCGCCCGCGCTCTGGGGAAGGGCGCCTCCGGCGGCGAGCTCTCCCGAGTCATGCTTGCGATCGAGGTGGTCCTGGCTGCCGTGGACCCGGTGCCGACGTTCGTCTTCGACGAGGTCGACGCCGGGGTCGGCGGCCGCGCCGCGGTCGAGATCGGCCGGCGTCTGGCGATGCTCGCGCGGCACGTTCAGGTTCTCGTCGTGACACACCTTCCGCAGGTCGCCGCGTTCGCCGACCGGCATATCCGGGTGACCAAGACGTCGGTCGCGACCGGCGATCCTGGCGACCGGAGCGCGGGGGTGGCCGGCTTCACCTCGAGCGACGTCTCGCTCCTCGCCGAGGACGAGCGTGTCGTCGAGCTCGCCCGCATGCTCGCGGGCCAGGAAGACTCGGCCTCGGCCCGAGCGCACGCCCAGGAGCTCCTCGACGACGCGCAGAGAGACCGCCGCACGCACGCCGGCGATGGCGCAGCCGAGACCGCCGGCGCGGCGCGCCGTGGAGGCCGGGCCCGCCCGGGGAAGAGATGATAAGCTCGAATTCCGTGGTGCATCGCTCTCATTCCCGCTTTTCAGACGCCGACAAGACGACCAAACAGATCTTCGTGACCGGGGGCGTGGCCTCTTCGCTCGGAAAGGGTCTGACGGCGTCGAGCCTCGGGCACCTCCTGCGGGGCCGCGGTCTCTCCGTGACGATGCAGAAGCTCGATCCCTACCTCAACGTGGACCCCGGGACGATGAACCCGTTCCAGCACGGCGAGGTCTTCGTGACCGAGGACGGGGCCGAAACCGACCTCGACATCGGGCATTACGAACGCTTCCTCGACGAGTCCCTCGACGGTTCCGCCAACGTGACGACCGGCCAGATCTACTCCGCCGTCATCGCCAAGGAGCGCCGGGGCGAGTACCTCGGCGACACCGTGCAGGTCATCCCGCACATCACCGACGAGATCAAGCGCCGCATGCGGCTGCCCGCCGAGGGGCCGGACGCCCCCGACGTCATCATCACCGAGATCGGCGGCACGGTCGGCGACATCGAGTCGCAGCCGTTCCTCGAGGCGGCGCGCCAGGTGCGCCAGGACATCGGGCGCGGCAACGTGTTCTTCCTCCACGTCTCCCTCGTGCCGTACATCGGGCCCTCGCAGGAGCTCAAGACCAAGCCGACACAGCACTCGGTCGCAGCGCTCCGTTCCATCGGCATCCAGCCCGAGGCGATCGTGGTCCGCTCGGACCGTCAGATCCCCGACGCGATGCGCGACAAGATCGGCAGGATGTGCGACGTCGACACGGACGCCGTCGTGAACTGCCCGGACGCGCCGAGCATCTACGACATCCCCAAGGTCATCCACGCCCAAGGCCTCGACTCGTACATCGTCCGCGCGCTCGACCTCCCGTTCAAGGACGTCGACTGGACCAAGTGGGATCGCCTCCTCAAGGCGGTCCACGAGCCGGCCCACGAGGTCGACATCGCCTTGGTAGGCAAGTACATCGACCTCCCCGACGCCTACCTCTCGGTGACCGAGGCGCTCCGCGCCGGCGGCTTCGCGAACGACACGAAGGTCAACATCCGCTGGGTCGCCTCCGACGAGTGCCAGACGGCCGCCGGGGCCGAGCGCTCTCTCGCTGGCGTCGACGCGATCGTCGTGCCCGGCGGGTTCGGCATTCGCGGCCTCGAGGGCAAGCTCGGAGCGCTCACGTTCGCACGGGAGCGCGGACTCCCCACCCTCGGCCTCTGCCTCGGCCTGCAGTGCATGGTGATCGAGTACGCGCGCAACGTGGTCGGCCTCGAGGGCGCCTCCTCCACCGAGTTCGAGCCGGACTCGAAGTTCCCGGTCATCGCGACGATGGCCGAGCAGCTCGAGATCGTCGAGGGCAAGGGGGACATGGGCGGCACGATGCGGCTCGGCCTCTACGACGCGGTCCTCGACGAGGGGTCGGTCGTGGCGGAGGCCTACGGCTCGACGAAGGTCTCGGAGCGCCACCGCCACCGCTATGAGGTCAACAACGCCTATCGCGGGCAACTTGCTGAGGCGGGCCTCGTGTTCTCGGGGACGTCGCCGGACGGGAAGCTCGTCGAGTTCGTCGAGCTGCCCCGGGAGACCCACCCGTACTATGTGGCCACGCAGGCCCACCCGGAGCTTGGCTCGCGGCCGACGCGCCCGCACCCGCTCTTCGTCGGGCTCGTGAAGGCCGCGCTCGAGCGCCACTCCGCCGCTACCAAGGCAGAGCCCAAGAAGGCGGAGCGGCCCACGAAGACGGAGCAGCAAGCCGTCCAGGCCGACCAGACGGCCACGGCCGCCAAGGCCAAGTAGGAGACGCCGGTGACGAAGCACGCGCCGCGGCCGCACATCGAGGATGCGCTGAGTCCCCGGCGCGTGCTTGCGTCGGAACCGGTGTTCCGCGGCAAGATCTGGGACGTCCGATCTGACACGTTCGAGCTTTCCGAAGGCTCAGAGCCGCTCAGGCGCGAGTTCATCGACCACCCTGGCGCCGTGGCCATCCTGCCCATGGACGAGGAGGGCCGCATCCTCCTGCTCCGGCAGTACCGCCACCCGGTCGGCATGATGCTGTGGGAGATCCCCGCGGGCCTGCTCGACGTCGAGGGCGAAGCCAACCTCGTCGCGGCCGCCCGCGAGCTCGCCGAGGAGGCCGACCTCACGGCCTCGGAGTGGCACGTCCTTGCCGATGTCTTCAACTCGCCCGGCTCCTCGAGCGAGGCCATTCGGATCTACCTCGCGCGTGGGCTCGAGGACGTCCCCGAACCAGACCGCCACGTGCGGACTGCTGAGGAGTCCGAGATCGAGTTCGCGTGGGTCGACCTGGACGAGGCCGTCGCTGCGGTCTTGGGCGGACGCCTGCACAACCCAAGCGCCGTCGTCGGAATCCTCGCGGCGCACGCCGCGAGCCGCTCCGGCTTCGCCGGCCTGCGGCCTGGGGACGCGCCGTGGCCGGCCCATCCGGCTCAGCGCTGATGGGGAGCGGCGTCACCGGGGTATCGCCGTCGTCCAGTCTTGCGGTCAGTGTTGAGGACTATCTGCGGCACCTCTCCGTCGAGCGCGGCCTCGCCCCCAACACCCTCGCGGCCTACCGACGGGACCTCCGCCGCTACCTCGACTATCTCGCCGCTCAGGGGATAGAGGCGCCCCACGAAGTGAAGCGACAGCACGTCGCTCGCTTCGCCGAGGCGCTGCGCGACGGCGCCGATGGCGGCACGGCGCTCGGCGTCCGCTCCGCGGCTCGGACGGTCGTCGCCGTTCGCGGCCTCCACCGCTTCTGGGCACTCGAGGGCACGACGGCGGGCGACCCCGGGGCGGACGCCCCCCCGCCGCTGCCGGGGCAGCGGCTGCCGAAGGCGATTCCCGTCGACGACGTCGCGCGCATCCTCGAGGCGGCATCAGTGGATACGCCCACGGGACTTCGCGATCGGGCGCTCCTCGAGTTCCTCTACTCGACGGGGGCCCGCATCAGCGAAGCGGTGGGGCTGGACGTCGACGACCTTAGGCTGAGCGCGGAGAGCGACGGCGGCCCGTCCGTCGTGCGGCTCTTCGGCAAGGGTTCGAAGGCCAGGCTCGTCCCGCTCGGGTCCTACGGCGCGCGGGCCGTCGACGACTACCTCGTCCGCGCGCGGCCCGTCCTCGCGGCGAAGGGGAGTGGGACGCCAGCGCTCTTCCTCAACGCCCGCGGCGGCCGGCTGAGCCGCCAGAGCGCGTGGACCATCCTCAAGGACGCTGCGGAGCGTGCCCAGATCGATCGGGATGTCTCGCCCCACACTCTGCGGCACTCGTTCGCGACCCACCTCCTCGAGGGCGGCGCTGACGTGCGCGTGGTCCAGGAGCTGCTCGGCCATGCGTCGGTCACGACGACCCAGGTCTACACGCTTGTCACCGCCGACACGCTCCGCGAAGTGTACGCGGCGGCCCATCCGAGGGCGCGCGGCTAGTGGGCGCACCGGTTGCCCTGTGCTTCCTCCTCCGCGCTGCGCCGGGCGGCCCGGAGGTGCTGTTGGGCCGGAAGAAGCGCGGCTTCGGGCTCGGCAAGGTCGTCGGCCTCGGGGGCCACATCGAACCGGGGGAGACCGCGGCCGAGGCTGCCGTGCGCGAACTCTTCGAGGAGGCCGGCGTCACGCTCGTCGAAGGGGCGATGCGCCCGGCCGGGACCGTCGAGTTCCGCTTCCCCGCCCGGCCCGAGTGGGACATGGAGTGCGCCATGTTCACGTGCACCCGATGGGTCGGAGAGATCGCGGAAAGCGACGAGATCGCGCCCGCCTGGTACCCGGTGGACGCCCTCCCTCGGGCGGACATGTGGCAGGACGCGGACCATTGGCTTCCCGTCGTCCTCTCCGGTGTCGCGTCGGACTTCGTGGTCGTCATGGCCGAGGACAACGAGACGGTCGCGACGTTCGGCGTGAAGAGCGAGGCTTAGCCGAGGATCAGGCGTGGAGGCCGCCCCACGGCGGTGGCTCGTCGGCGAGCCTCCGGGCTGACTCGAGCATCGCGGCGTGCACGAACGCCTGCGGGAAGTTGCCGCGCAGTTGGCGCTGTTCGACGTCGTACTCCTCGGTGAACAGCCCCGGGGAGCCGCACGCGGCGCGGTTCCGCTCGAACCAGCGGGCGGCTTCGAGCGGCTTGTCGCTCTGATGCAGCGCCATCGCGAGGTCGAAGCCGCACAGGAGGAACGCGCCCTCGGACTGGTCGAGGGGCCGCTCGTCCTGGCTGAAGCGGTAGAGGTAGCCCTTGCGCGCGAGGTCCTCGCGGATGGCGGCAAGAGTGGCGACCGAGCGCGGATCCTCGGGGGCGACGGCGCCCCGCAGCACGGGGCGCAGGAGCGCTGCGTCGACGCGCGGATCGTCAGGAGCGCGCTGCCAGCGTCCGGACGGATGGAGGCAGTCCTTCGTCACGTCGGCGATCAGCTTGTCCGCCTGCGACGACCACAGCGCTCCCTGACGAGCAGGCGCCTGACGGCCGATGGCCCTCAGGCCTGCGGCACAGATCAGGCGCGAGTGGGCCCAGCGCTTGTCCTCGAGTTCCCACATCCCGGCATCTGGCTCGCCGTGCCGCTGTGCGATGGCGTCGGCGGCGACCTCGGCGGCCTTCCACTGGGCGAGGTCGAGCCTGTCATTCTCGGCGGCCGCGGCGAACAGCAGGAGCGCCTCGCCGAACGCGTCAAGCTGGAACTGTTTGTTCACCCAGTTGCCCGCCTTGCCCGAGCCGCCCGGGTAGCCGGGCAGTCCGACATCGTGCTCGTCGGGGACCCGGCCGCCGTCGACGGTGTAGGCGGGGCGCATCTGGGGGCCGTCCTCGAGGAGCCGCGCGGCAACGAAGCGGACGGCGTCGTCGAGGAGAGGGAACTCCTTGCACGCGGCCACTGCCAGTCCGGTGAAGCACTGGTCCCGGATCCAGGCGTACCGGTAGTCGTAGTTGCGCTTCTGCTCGGCGCGCTCCGGCAGCCCCATCGTGGCGGCCGCCACCATTCCGCTCCCGGCCCACGTCATGCCCCGCAGGACGGCGTAGGACTGCCGCGCGTCGTCCGGGGCGATCGTGTTCCCGAACTGGGGCACCTCGCGGTGCCAGCCGTACTCGGTGGCGCTCCAGGTCTCGTCTGCGCTGACCGGCTGCTCGGGCAATTCGGCGTCGGAGACCTCAAGCACGAGGTCGTGGTGCCGGCCCTCCGGCAGCCGCAGCGTGAAGCTGATCTCACCTCCCGCAGCCTTGGCGTCGACCGCTCCTGTGAGCCGGATCCGCAGCGGCCCGCTGCGCGCGGTCCAGACGCCGTCTTCCTCGTGCAGCCGGTTCATCGGGTGGTGACCGTAGCCGGCGCGCACGTCAAGCACTACGTCGACCTCTGCGGCTCCCTGCGCGGCCCGGATCCGGCGGAGGAGGATCGCGCGGTGTTCCTCGCCGGGGTACGCGAGCGCCTCTCGGCACTCGATGATGCCGGTGCTCGTGATCCAGCGGCTGACCCAGATCAGGGTCCCGTCCTCATACTGGCCGCCCCAGACGAACCGGGGATCGGCGGGGGTGACGGCGAAGCAGCCGCGACCGCCGAGGATCGAGGAGAAGATCGCGTCGTCGTTCCATTTCGGGACACACATCCAGGAGATGTCGCCGCGAGGACCGATGAGCGCTCCCCGGGCGCCGTCGGCGAGCATTGCGTACTCGCGGAGGACATGCGGCGGGAATTTGTCGGCATCGGCAGGCATGTGCGCAACCCTATGGAATTGGTTGCGTTCACGCAACCACGTTTGGAACGCCCCCTTGCGGGTACGCAACCATTGCGAGAGGCCGATGCCGACGAGAGGGAGCTGAATGATGAACGCTGGGATGTCGCGAGGGGGCATGCCGCCGTCCGGGCGGCAGTTCACCATCAGGCACGAAGGCCAGGCTGCCGTGCTCACCGAGGTCGGTGCCGCGCTCCGCCGCTATCGGGTCGACGGACAGGACCTCCTCGACGGCTATGCCCAGGACGAGATGTGCACCGGCGCTCGGGGGCAGTCCCTCATACCTTGGCCGAACCGCATACGGCACGGCCGCTACACGTGGGAAGGGCGCTCAGAGCAACTCGATCTGAGCGAGCCGGAGAAGGGCGGGGCGATTCACGGCCTGACTCGGTGGGCGAACTGGGACGTCGAGTACAGCTCCGAGAGCAGCATCGGCTTCGTCCACACCCTGCACGCTTGCCAGGGCTGGCCGTGGGTCCTCGAATGCCGCCTCGAGTACTGGCTGGAGGAGACAGGGCTGAGCGTGCGCACCACGGCCGTGAACCGCAGCGACAGCCCTTGCCCGTACGGGACGGGCGCCCACCCTTACCTGACCGTCGGAACACCGCACATCGATCCGGCCTTGGCAAAGGTCCCCGGCTCCGTCTACCTGCCGGTCGACGAAGAGGGCATCCCCACCGGGCGACGGCCCGTGGAGGGGACCGCCTACGACCTGCGCCGGATGGAGGCCTTGGGCGATCGCCAGATCGACGTCACCTACACGGAGCTGGAACGGGACGACGACGGGCGGGCCCGCGTGCACCTGGCCCACCCCGACGGGCTTCCGGCCGTCGCGCTGTGGTCCGACGAGGCCTACCCCTACTTCGAGATCTTCACCGGCGACACACTGCCGCAGGAAGGCCGCCGCCGCACGGGCCTCGGCGTCGAGCCCATGACGTGCGCGCCGGACGCCTTCAACTCAGGGGAGGGGCTGGTCACGCTCGCCCCTAGGGAGTCGCACACAGGCACCTGGGGTATTGAACCTGCAAGGGAACGTTCCGCGTGAGCACACAGCGCCAATAATTGCTTGAGCGCAATCGTTGCGTTAAGGTGATTACTGGGCCCGATCCGAAGGACAGTGCGGGAGAGGGCCTTTTCGCCACCTCTCAAAGCCGAAGGAGAGAAATCCAGATGGGAACAGCACGTCGCGTCGTCGTCGTCACCGGAGCCAGCGGAGGGATCGGCAGGGCATCGGCCGTGGCCTTCGGGAGGGAAGGCGATGCCGTCGCCCTGCTTGCGCGCGGCGAGGCCGGGCTCGCGGGGGCCGCGGCCGAGGTCGAGGCGGCCGGCGGACAGGCCCTTGTCGTTCCCGTCGATGTCGCCGACGCAGAAGCTGTCGACGCCGCCGCGGAACGCGTCGAGCGAGAGCTCGGCCCCATCGACGTCTGGGTCAACGTGGCGTTCACCTCGGTCTTCTCCCGTTTCGACGAGATCAAGCCCGAGGAGTACAAGCGCGTCACGGAGGTCAGCTATCTGGGTTTCGTCTACGGGACGATGTCCGCGCTCAAGCGCATGCGGACCCGCAACCGGGGCACGATTGTCCAAGTCGGATCCGCGCTCGCCTACCGGGGCATCCCGCTGCAGACTGCCTACTGCGGCGCGAAGCACGCGATCCAGGGCTTCAACGAGGCCCTCAGAACCGAGCTCCTGCACGAGCGGAGTCCGATCAGGACGACCATGGTCCAGATGCCGGCGGTCAATACACCCCAGTTCTCCTGGGTGCTCTCGCGTCTGCCGCATCAGGCCCAGCCGGTTCCGCCGATCTACCAGCCCGAGGTGGCGGCACGCGGCGTCGTCTACGCGGCCGCGCACCCGGAACGCCGAGAGTACTGGGTGGGCGGAAGCACGGCCGCGACCCTCATCGCGAACGCCATCATGCCGGGCGTGCTCGACCGGTATCTGGCCAAGACGGGCTTCAAGTCCCAGCAGACGCCCGACCGCCGCGACCCCGACCAGCCGGTCAACCTGTGGGAGCCAGCGGACGCGAGCAAAGACTTCGGAGCCCACGGCATCTTCGACAACAAGTCATCATCCCGGAGCTTCCAGCTCAAGGCCTCGCAGCATCACGGCATCGTCGCGGCCGCTTCCGGCGCACTCCTCGCGGGGCTTGCCACTGTCGTGGCAGGCGCGTGGCGGAAGGCGTCCCGATGAGGCCGCTCGAAATGCTCAGGGCTGCCTACGGTGTCACCGAACTGCTTGCGCCGGGGTCGCTCGAGCGCCTGCTTGTCGGGACGGTTGCGGACGATCGCGCCCGGGTGGTCATCCGGATCCTTGGGGCTCGGCACCTGCTCCAGGCCATGGTGACCGCGCGGGGCGGCCCCACGCTGCGTCGCCTCGGGGGCGGTGTGGACACGCTCCACGCCCTTTCGATGGCGGCTCTGGCCGCCACGGATCCGAAGCGCCGCCGGGCGGCCGCCGTCAATGCTGCGATTGCGCTCGCGTTCGCCGCCGGGGAATGGCGATGAGCCGCCGGGAGCGTCCGGGGGCCCAGCCTCAGCTTCCGAGCCCGAGGGTGAACCGGCCGTCTTCGGTGCCCGGGCCGCCGTCGGCATCGGCGAACGCCGCCATGGCTTCGGCCACCGACTCCCGCGAGCCTGCGGGGACCCGTTCGAGGACCTCGGCGATGGCCCGCCGGCGGTGTTCGATCACACTCTCGACGAGTTCCCTGCCCTGGGGCGTGAGATCCAACTGCAGGAACCGTCGGTCGGAGGGGTCCTCCCGCCGGCTCAGGAGGCCGGCGACGACGAGCCGCTCGCAGGTGCGGGTCGCGTTCGAGGCATGCACGCCGAGCTCCCGCGCCACGGCGCCGAGGTTCTGGGGACCTTGGAACGCGATAAGCACCAGGACGCGCAGCTGTGGGCTCGTCACGACGTCCTCGACCTCGACGACTGACTTCGCGGCCACGCGCAGCAGCACGTCGGCTGCCCTCAGGACGGCCTCGACCTGCTCACGGCGTCCACGGAATCTGCTGTTGTCCACGAGCCCAGTATCCCCTGATCCATTGCGTCGCCGCAAAGCTTGCGCCGACACACCAATTCCTTCAGTCCTTCATATAGGAAGAGGAGAGTGATCCCATGGCATCCCAGACAGTCGCAGACTACCTTCTGAGCCGCTTGCGCGAGTGGGGGATCGAGAACGTGTTCGCCTTCCCGGGCGACGGCATCAACGGCATTCTTGCCTCCTTCGGCAAGGCCGACAACAAGCCCAAGTTCATCCAGGCCCGCCACGAGGAGATGGCCGCCTTCGAAGCCGTCGGCTATGCGAAGTTTACCGGCAGGGTCGGAGTGTGCATGGCGACCTCCGGCCCCGGCGCGATCCATCTGCTGAACGGTCTCTACGATGCGAAGCTCGACCACGTTCCCGTCGTGGCGATCGTCGGCCAGACCGCGCGCAGCGCCATGGGCGGTGCCTATCAGCAGGAAGTGGACCTGCTGACCCTGTTCAAGGACGTCGCCTCCGACTACATCCAGATGGTCACCGTGCCCGAACAGCTCCCCAATGTTCTGGACCGGGCAATCCGGATCGCCCTCGGGAAGCGTGCACCGACCGCCATCATCATTCCGAGCGATGTCCAAGAGCTCGAGTACGCCCCGCCTACCCACGCGTTCAAGATGGTGCCCTCCAGCATGGGTATCCGGTGGCCCGAGATCCAGCCCGATGATGAAGCCATCCGCGGCGCCGCGGAGCTTCTCAACGCCGGCTCGAAGGTCGCGATGCTCATCGGTCAGGGTGCGCGCGGCGCCGCGGCCGAGGTGCGCGAGGTCGCAGACCTGCTCGGGGCAGGGGTTGCGAAGGCGCTGCTCGGCAAGGACTCGCTGCCCGACGACCTGCCCTACGTCACCGGCTCGATCGGACTGCTCGGCACGCGGCCCAGCTACGAGATGATGGCTGAGTGCGACACCCTGCTCACCGTCGGGTCGAGCTTCCCGTACACCCAGTTCATGCCGGAGGAGGGGCAGGCCAGGGGCGTGCAGATCGACATCGACCCCGGCATGATCGGGCTCCGCTACCCGTACGAGTTCAATATCGTCTCTGACGCCTCCGCCGCGCTCAGGGCCCTCATCCCACACCTCCGCCGCAAGGAAGACCGCTCGTGGCGGGAGGACATCGAGTCCAAGGTCGCGCGATGGTGGGAGACGATGCGGGCCGAGGCGATGGTCGAAGCGGATCCGGTGAACCCCATGCGGCTGTTCTCGGAGCTGTCCGACCGCCTGCCCTCCAACGCCATCGTCACGGCGGATTCCGGTTCCTCCGCGAACTGGTACGCGCGTCAACTGCAGTTCCGGGGCGACGTCCGCGGATCGCTCTCGGGAAACCTCGCCACGATGGGGCCCGGGGTTCCTTACGCGATCGGGGCGAAGTTCGGCCATCCCGACCGCCCGGTCATCGCGTTCGCGGGCGATGGGGCGATGCAGATGAACGGGCTCAACGAGCTCATCACGATCCAGCGCTACTGGCGCGAGTGGGCCGATCCGCGGCTCGTCGTGGCCATCCTGCACAACGACGATCTGAACCAGGTCACCTGGGAGATGCGCGCCATGGGCGGCGCCCCGGCATTCCGTGAATCCCAGTCCCTGCCGGACGTGGACTACGCGGCCATCGCCTCGGTTCTCGGCCTCGGCAGCATCTCCGTCACCTCTCCCGATCAGCTCGCCTCCGCGTGGGAGAAAGCCCTCTCCGCCGACCGGCCCACCGTCCTCGACGTCCGCACGGACCCGGACATCCCGCCCATCCCGCCCCACGCGACCTTCGAACAGGCGCTCAACAGCGCCAAGGCGATGGCCAAGGGCGACGACAGCGTCTGGGGCGTCATCCGCGAAGGCATCAAGACCAAGGCGCAGGAATTCCTGCCCCATCCGGGCAACGAGAGCTCTTAGCCGCCGAGGCCACGACCAGATTCCCCAAGCCGCAAGGAGAAACTCATGAAGACATTGGCCGTAACTCCCGGCGAGCAGAATTCACTGCAGCTGCTCGAGATGGACGAACCAGCGGAATCAGAGGGCAGCGTTCTGGTCGAGACCCTCGATGTCGGGCTGTGCGGAACCGACATCGAGATCATCACCGCGCAGTATGGGGAGGCGCCCGAGGGCAGCAAGCATCTGGTCATCGGGCACGAGAACCTCGGGCGCGTCATGTCGGCGCCAGCGGATTCCGGGCTCTCGGAGGGCGACCTCGTGGTGGGAATCGTGCGGCGCCCCGACCCGGTTCCCTGCGCGGCCTGCGCGGCGGGGGAGTGGGACATGTGCCGGAACGGCCTGTACACCGAGCACGGCATCAAGGGGCGGCACGGCTTTGCCCGGGAGCGCTACCGCGCCGACGCCGATGCGCTGGTCCGGCTCGACCCGGAGCTCACGGACGTCGGGGTCCTGCTCGAGCCCACGACGATCGTGGCGAAGGCGTGGGAACACATCGAGGGCATCGGCAAGCGGGCATTCTTCGATCCCAAGATCGCCGTCGTGACGGGCGCCGGTCCGGTGGGACTCCTGGCGGCCCTGCTTGGCGTGCAGCGGGGGCTTGAGGTCCACGTCTTCGACCGGGTCGAGGATGGGCCGAAGCCGGATCTGGTGCGGAGCCTCGGCGCGACCTATCACACCGACACCCTCACCGATTCTGGAATTCTGGCCGACGTCCTCCTCGAGTGCACGGGCGTACCATCGGTGGTCATGGAGGCCATCACGAAGCACGGTCTCGACGCGATCACGTGCCTGACCGGCGTCTCCTCGACCGGCAAAGAGCTGCAGGTCGACGTCGGAGGGGTCAACCGCGAGGCGGTCCTCGGCAATGACGTGGTCTTCGGCAGCGTCAACGCCAACCGGGGGCATTACGAGGCTGCCGCCGAGGCGCTCAAGAAGGCCGACAAGGAATGGCTCGGGCGCCTGATCACCCGCCGCGTCCCGCTGGAGGAGTACCAGCAGGCATTCGAGCGGCAGCCCACGGACGTCAAGGTCGTGCTCGAGATCAAGGCGGGCTGAGATGGGCAGGATCGAAGACTACGCGATCATCGGCGACCTCCACACGGCCGCCCTCGTGGGCACGGACGGCTCGATCGACTGGCTCTGCCTGCCGAACTTCGACTCGCCAGCCTGTTTCGCGAGCCTTCTGGACGGACCGAAGGCAGGACGATGGCTGCTCGCGCCAGAGGGCGGGGGCGAGTGCACCCAGCGGCAGTACCGGGAGGACACTCTGGTCCTGGAGACCGAGTGGGAGCTCGACAGTGGCTCTGTGCGGGTCATCGACTTCATGCCGCCCCGCGACGAGGTCGCGGATGTCGTGCGGATCGTCGAGGGCCTCAGTGGAGAAGTGAAGATGCGCGGGGAACTCATCATGCGGTTCGACTACGGGCACATCGTCCCGTGGGTGCGCCGCAACCACACGGGGGTGCACGCGGTCGCGGGGCCGGACGCGCTCTATCTGGACACCGTCACCAGGGTCCATGGCGAGCACATGCGGACCCTGAGCGAGTTCACGGTCAAGGCGGGCGAACGCGTGCCGTTCGTGCTCACGTGGGCGCCGAGCCATCTGCCGCGGCCCCGCTCGGTCGACCCCGAGCGCGCTCTCGAGGGCACGATGTCGTACTGGACGGAGTGGTCGTCGAAGAGCAAAGCCGCCGGTCCCCACCGCGACGCTGTGCAGCGTTCGCTCATCACCCTGAAAGCCCTCACGTACATGCCGACGGGCGGCATCGTGGCAGCGGCGACGACCTCGCTTCCTGAGCAGATCGGCGGCCCCCGGAACTGGGACTACCGGTACTGCTGGCTCCGGGACGCGACGTGGACGCTCCAGTCGCTCATCGCCGGCGGCTACACCGACGAGGCGGCAGCCTGGCGCGACTGGCTGCTGCGGGCAGTCGCCGGCGATCCCGCGGACCTGCAGATCATGTACTCCCTGCACGGGGCACGTCGCCTACCCGAGACCGAGCTGGATTGGCTGAAGGGATTCGAAGGCTCCTCGCCCGTGCGGATCGGCAACGCCGCGGCGGGGCAGTTCCAGCTCGACGTGTGGGGCGAGGTCCTCGACGGCCTGGCCCTCACGCGCAATTCGCTCCTCGGCCAGCCAGACGAGTCCTGGGATGTGCAGACGGCGATCATGGAGCACCTCGAGAAGATCTGGGACCAGCCGGACAACGGCCTCTGGGAGATGCGCGGCCCCCGCCGCCACTTCACCCATTCGAAGGTGATGGCATGGGTCGCTGCGGATCGGATGGTCAAGGCAGTCCGCGATACGGGCCTCCCAGGGCCTGCCGACAGGTGGGAGGACCTCCGTGACAAGATCCACGACGAGGTCATGGAGAAGGCCTTCGACACGGAGCGCAACACCTTCGTCCAGTCCTACGGGAGCAAGGAGCTGGACGCAAGCCTCCTCCTCATCCCACGCGTGGGGTTCCTCCCGCGCCGTCATCCGCGCGTCCTGGGCACGATCGATGCGATCCAGCGCGAGCTGACCCAAGACGGGTTCGTGCTCCGCTACAAGCCCGAGGCGAGCGACGACGGGCTCCCTGGTCGCGAGGGGATCTTCGTGGCCTGCTCGTTCTGGCTCGTGGAGGCCCTGCTGGGCGCGGGCCGGGGGCCCGAAGCCGAGGAGCTGTTCCATCGCCTTCTCGGACTCCGCAACGACGTCGGGCTCCTGAGCGAGGAATGGGACCCGCAGGCCGCGCGCCAGCTGGGCAATACGCCCCAAGCGTTCAGCCATTTCGCCCTCGTCACGACGGCGAGCCAGCTGCACACCGGCCTGCGGCACCACAGCAACGCCCCGATCCACCATCAAGGGCAGGACTGACGCAGCCTCAGTCGAGGTGGCGCTCGTCGGGGCCGTTGTAGGCGCTGAGGGGGCGGATGAGGGAGTTGTTCTCGAGCTGCTCCATGATGTGGGCTGTCCACCCGACGATCCGGCTGGCGACGAACAGCGGGGTGAAGGTGGGGATGTCGAAGCCCATGAGGTGGTAGGCGGGGCCGGTGG
>NZ_DAIUJO010000073.1:0-19587 GCF_036848755.1 Sinomonas sp.
GACCCCATCGTCCCGTGGCCCCGCGTCGTCACGCGATGTCCGCCCCACACGGCGACGGGAATGAGTGGAACACCTGTCTCGGCGGCCATGCGGACCGCCCCCGTGTGGCAGCGGCGGACCGTGAAACTCCGGCTGACGCCCGCCTCGGGGAACAGCGCGACGCTCCACCCGGCGTCGAGCGCGCGGAGCGACGAGGCGAGGCTCGCGTGGTTGGGTGCCCCCAGAACGGCCAGGCCCCCGCACGCCGTGATCGCAGCACCCAGCAGCCGGCTTCTGTAGGGGCGTGGCCCCACGAGGAAGCGGAGCCGGTCGTGGCGACGGTCCCACCACACGAGCGCCACGGGAACGAAGTCCATGTAGCCGAAATGCGTGATGGAAAGAATGACTTGGCCAGCCGGCACGTCCTCGAGGCCGCTCGCGATGAGCTCGACGCGGAAGAGGCGCACCACTCGCGTGAACAGCAGGCGGGCGACGTCGTACAACCACAGGCTTCCGGCGCGCATGCGGGTCCGCTTGACGCCCCTCGTCGTGGCCATGGGCTCAGCGTAGGTGCGTGCCCCACTACAGTGAAGCCATGACTGAGAGGCGCGGCGCCTTCGAGATCTTCGGCCAGGATCTCTCCCAGCTCAGTCCCTTGGGCGTCCTCCGCGCGCCTGCTGCGCGCCGCTGGTTCGTGGGATCCGGGATCGCGATTGCGCTCTGGGCGGCCGCGAGCTGGGGGAGTTTCGCGACCGGGGCCGAGCAGGCGGGCGAGTTCCCCCTCCGGACAGCGCATCTGGCCGCCTTCATGCTCGCATTCGCCCTCGTTCCGCCTTTCAGCTGGGGCCGTGGGCTCGCTGGCAAGCTCATGCTGCTGGCTGGGCTCGTCGTGTTGAGCCTCGGCTTCTTCGCCTACGATCGTTCCGCCGGCTGGTACTGGACCTACGTGGCTGTTGCCGCAGGGTTCCAACAGCTTCCGCGCCCGGTCCTGCTGGGGTTCCTGGCCGGAATCTTCGCGGTCTCCCTGGGAGTCCAGCTCGGGAGCGGCGTCTCGTTCCTCGCCGCACTCAACCAGCCCGCCCTCATCGTCTCAATCGGCCTGCTCCTTGCCGCGTTGAGCCGCCAGGCGCAGACCCTCCGCGAGCTGAGAGCCGCCCAGCATGAGCTCGCGGAGCTCGCCGTGGCCGAAGAGCGCAACCGTGTAGCCCGCGACCTGCACGACATCCTCGGCCATTCACTCACCGTGATTGCTGTCAAAGCGGAACTTGCCCGTCGGCTGGTCCGCCTCGATGCTGACCGGGCCGAGCGCGAGGCCGCGGACGTCGAGGAACTGGCACGAGGCGCGCTCGCCGACGTGCGCGCGACCGTGAGCGGCTACCGCGGGGTCACCCTCGCGGGCGAGCTCGCAGAGGCGCGGGCAGCGCTCGACGCAGCAGGGATCGAGGCGCGGCTCCCATCCGCCGTGGACTCCGTGGCCGCCCGATACCGCGAACTCTTCGGTTGGGCGCTCCGCGAGGGGGTCACCAACGTCGTGCGACACGCGCGGGCGAGCGTCTGCGAGGTCGCCTTGGGGCCCGACTGGCTCCAGATCGACGACGACGGAGTGGGACAGCCGTCTGGCCCCACCCCCGGCGACCGGGCGGAAGACCACGGGCCAAGGGGGCACGGGCCAAGGGGGCACGGGCCAACGGGGAACGGGCCCGGGGGCAACGCGCCAGAAAGCCACGGACTCGAGGGCCACAGCCCTGGAGGAGGCCACGGGCTCGAAGGGCTGGGCGCCCGAGTCCGTGGAGCTGGGCTCAGGCTCGAGGTCGGCGCGTCGGACCGTGGCGGCTTCCGACTCCGGATTGCTCCGTGATCCGGCTTCTCATCGCCGACGACCAGGCGCTCGTTCGGGGAGCTCTCGCTGCCCTGCTGGGGCTCGAATCCGATGTGGAGGTCGTAGCCGAGGTGGGGAGGGGCGACGAGGTGCTGGCCGCCGTCGTACGGCACCGGCCCGACGTCGCGATGCTCGACGTCGAGATGCCGGGGCTGGACGGAATCTCAGCTGCGGCGCTCGTTCGTGCGAAGGTGCCGGAATGCCGGGTTCTCATGGTGACGACGTTCGGGCGGCCGGGCTACCTTCGCCGCGCCCTGCAGGCCGGAGCCACGGGATTCGTCGTGAAGGACACTCCCGCGCCTCAGCTTGCCGACGCCGTGCGAAGGGTCGCTTCGGGCCTGCGGGTGGTCGACCCCACGCTCGCGGCGGAGTCTCTCGCCTCGGGCGAGAGCCCTCTGACCGAGAGGGAGACGGACGTCCTGCGAGCGGCCGCCGGCGGCGGGACCGTCGCGGGCATCGCCCGGGAGCTGTTCCTTTCGGAGGGAACGGTGCGCAACCACCTCTCGAGCGCGATCGGAAAGACCGGTGCGAGCACCCGCGCGGAAGCAGCGCGCATTGCCGAGGAGAACGGTTGGCTCCTCTGAGGCTCAGGTCATGGCACACGTCATGACACATGTCATGGCCGGGTCGTGACACCTGGAGGGGGACCCCGCGACCGTCCGAGGGAACGATGGATGAAGACCGCCAGACTGGCGGGCCATCAGGATCAAGGAGCCATTGCCATGAACGGCATCAGCCTCGCCAACATCGTCCTCGCCGCCGCCGTCCTCGTGTGGGCCGTGTACCGGCAGTTCCAGACCCGGCCAGTGGGCGCCCTCACGGCACGCGTGTTCCTCGTGTTGGGGGTCATTGGGATCTGGCAGATCGCCCAGCTTGTGGATTCCCGCGGAATCTCCTCCGTCGAAGCCGCAACCCTCGTCGTGTCATTGGGACTCGCTGCGATCTTCGGCTGGCTGCGAGGCCGCGCAGCCCGAGTGTGGGTGACGGACGGGGTCGCATACCGCCGGGGCGGCTGGGCGGCAGTGGGTCTGTGGGCGGCAGCCATCGCAGCTCATGTCGCGGTGGACTTCCTCGGCAGCCTGCTCGCGGGGGCCCCCGGTCCGAGCCCACTCGACCAGGCCTCGATCATGCTCTACCTCGCCCTGACCCTCGGTATTCAGGGTCTCGTGGTCGCGCGGCGGGCAGACCAGCTGCCATCTGTGGAAGCCGCTGCCCGCGCAACCGTTCTCTAGGAGTTGTCCACATACGCCTCCGCCGGCCTCCGCCAGAGGTCGGCGGTCCCGTAGCGTCGGTCTCATCATGGGCCCTGGCAACGAGGGTCCTGACACGAGGGCCCTGGCACGAGGGTGCGGGGCGGACGGGGGACTCGATGGGCAAGGCGGCAAGGCTGAGGAACGAGCGCGCGGTGGGGAAGGCCCCCGATGCACCGGACCGGTACATTGCAGGATTCACCGTGAGCCGCGCAGACCACCTCAGGCGCCTTTGCGCTGACGCCATTCGAGCCCTCGGCTACCGAGCCTGGGACAGGGAAAGCCACATTGTCATCACCGGAGGTCCTTTCCGGCCACCGGGCGCGGCCCTCGGCTTCACGGCGATTTCGAGAGCGGCGGCCTGTGCGCGAGAGGATGCGTGGCCCGAGCTCGTCGCGGACATCATCCGTCAGCTTGTCGAGAGCGCGCTCGCCGCGCCGCCGCATCTCGACCGGGGGGAGTTGCGGAAGCAGTTGTTTCCGCGGTTCTCAGCCCCCGGCCGTCTTCCCGAAGACCAGCTCGCCGAGGACTACACCTACGCTCGCCGCGTCGCCGGGATGCCCCTCCTGCTCGCCGTCCGTCACAGTGAGGCCTCGGCGTTTCTCGCCGACATCCACCTGGCGAAAGCCGGCGGTGCGGAAGCCGCCTGGGAGGCGGCCGAGACGAACCTCTTTGGCGCCGGCCTGGGCGAGCTTTCCGTCTGCACGTCCCCGTCCGGGGCGAACGTGCTCGTCTGCGAGTCCGAGCACCCGCGGCAGGCAGCGTGGCTCGCGTACCCGGAGCGGCTCATGGAGGTCCTCGGCCTCGAGATCGGTTCAAGGGGAGTGCTGTTCTGCGCCCCCGCCCATCGGTTGCTCGGGATCCATGTCCTCAGGGAGCACGCGACGGTGGAGGACGCGAAGAGCGTCCTGGAGCTTGCCGGGATTCTGGGCGAAGGCGAGGTCGCACCCCTCAGCAGGGAGCTCTTCTGGTGGCGGCCCGGCCTCCCCCTGATGGGCGTCTCACCACGGGCCGTCATCGAGGGCATGGCATCGTTTGACACAATGGATGGGTGACTGCCGTGCCCTCCGCTCCTCCCGAAGCCATCGCGCCCGAAAGCTCTGCGCTCCGAGGCTCCGCGCCTGAGCGGCTCGAGTTGCCGCCGCTGCGACTCGGTCGGCTCACGATCGAGACCCCGGTGGTCCTTGCGCCGATGGCCGGCATCACCAACACGGCGTTCCGTCGTCTGTGTCGAGAATTCGGCGGCGGCCTCTACGTCGCGGAGATGGTCACTTCCCGCGCCCTCGTCGAGCGGCATCCCGAATCCCTCCGGATGATTTCCCACGACGACGACGAGAAGGTGCGTTCGGTCCAGCTCTACGGAGTCGATCCGGTCACCGTCGGCCGGGCCGTCCGGATGCTCGTCGAGGAGGAGCGCGCCGACCACATCGACCTCAACTTCGGCTGCCCGGTGCCGAAGGTCACGAAGCGCGGCGGCGGATCCGCCCTTCCGTGGAAGACCGATCTCTTCACTTCCATCGTCACGACGGCGGTGCGCGAGGCCCAGCGCGGCGACATCCCGCTGACGATCAAGATGCGCAAGGGCATCGACGACGACCACCTGACCTACCTCGAGGCGGGTCGTATCGCCCGCGAGGCGGGTGTCGCCGCGGTGTCGCTCCACGGCCGAACGTGCGCCCAGTTCTACTCCGGGACGGCAGACTGGGACGCGATCGCGCGGCTCCGAGAGGCGCTGCCTGACATCCCCGTGTTGGGCAACGGCGACATCTGGAGCGCCGAGGACGCGATCCGGATGGTGCGTCAGACAGGCGTGGACGGCGTCGTCGTCGGACGCGGCTGCCAAGGGCGTCCGTGGCTCTTCGGCGACCTTCAGGCGGCGTTCGAGGGCCGGCCCGACCGTATCCGGCCCGGGCTCGGGGAGGTGGCGGAAGCGTTCTATCGGCACGCTGAGCTCCTCGTGGACTACTTCGAGGACGAGGACAAGGCGTTGCGCGACATCCGCAAGCACGTCGCGTGGTATTTCAAGGGCTACACGGTGGGCGGCGAGCTGCGCGCGAAGCTCGCCCAGGTCTCCACGCTCGCCGTCCTGCGCGAACTCCTCGGCGGACTCGACGAGGGCGCCCCATATCCGGGGGCCGACGCAGAAGGGCCGCGTGGCCGAGCGGGCTCGCCCAAGCGCCCCGCGCTCCCGGACCGCTGGCTCGAAAGCCGGACTATGAACCACGACCAGACGCGGGACATTGCCGCCGCTGAGTTGGATGTATCCGGTGGCTGAGGCCCTCAAAGACGGGCGGCACTTGCTCGGCGTCTACACCGAAGACGACAGCCGTCGGTGGGTTGCCGAACCCCGCAAGAAGGGCTACCGCAGCGACTTCGAACGTGACCGGGCGCGGGTGCTCCATTCATCCGCGCTCCGTCGGCTGGGTGCCAAGACCCAAGTGGTCGCGCCGGACACGGACGACTTCGTGCGGACGCGGCTCACGCACTCGCTCGAGGTTGCGCAGGTTGGCCGCGAGCTCGGGCGCGTGCTCGGATGCGATCCGGACGTCGTGGACGCGGCGTGCCTGAGCCACGATCTCGGCCACCCCCCTTTCGGGCACAACGGCGAAAGCGCCCTCAATGAGATCGCCCACCGGATTGGCGGATTCGAAGGCAATGCGCAGACTCTGCGCCTCCTCACGCGCCTTGAGCCGAAAGTGCTCGCCGCCGACGGGCGGCCTGCGGGATTGAATCTCACGCGGGCGAGCCTCGATGCCGCGTGCAAGTATCCCTGGACCGCCCGCGAGGCCCCACTCGTCCACGGCCAGCGGACCAGCAAGTTCGGCGCTTACGAGGACGACCTCGAGATCTTCGAGTGGATCCGCGACAGCGCGCCTGCCGGTCGGAGCTGCATCGAGGCCCAGGTGATGGACCTCTCGGACGACATCGCGTACTCGGTGCACGACGTCGAGGATGCGATCGTGGCCGGCAAGTTCCAGCTTCGGTGGATGGCAAATCCCGATCATCGTGCGAGGGTCATCGGCTACACACAGCAGTGGTACCTTCCCCACAGCGATCCGGCCGAGATCGACGCCGCGCTGGCGCGTCTCGAATCGACGCCGGTGTGGGTACTCGAGGCCGATGGGTCTCGGAAGGCAATGGCGGCGCTCAAGAACATGACGAGCCAGCTCATCGGCCGCTTCTGCGACAGCGCCCTCAATCTCACCCGGGCTGCATACGGCGACTCCCCCCTGACCCGATACGCGGGGGAAGTCGTCGTGCCGCAGGAGACAGTGATTGAGATCGCCGTCATGAAGGGACTCGCGACGACGTTCGTCATGACGACGGACCACCGCCAGCCGATCTACGAGCGCCAGCGCGAGGTGCTCCACTCGCTCGTCTCGGCGTTGAGCGCGACCGACGACCGCCATCTTGAGCCCATGTTCGCCGCGGACTGGCGTGCCGCTCCCGATGACTCGGCTCGACTTCGCGTCGTGATCGATCAGGTCGCATCACTCACGGACGCTTCGGCGCTCGCGTGGTATGAGAGGCTCGTCGGAAGCCTGCCCAGCCTGTGGTAGGCGTACCGTCCGGGGTCTGGCTTCTGGGACGGACTAAGGTGGTGGCGTGGCAGGCCTGATCAAACCCGAGGACATTGCAGAGGTTCGGTCGCGCACCGACATCCGTGAGGTCGTGGAAGGCTACGTCACGCTCAAAGGCGCGGGCATCGGCTCGTGGAAGGGTCTGTGCCCGTTCCACGACGAGCGCACGCCCTCCTTCCACGTGCGCCCACAAGTCGGCACCTATCACTGCTTCGGCTGCGGTGAGAGCGGAGACGTCATCAGCTTCGTCATGAAGCTGGACCACACCGGCTTCGCCGAGACGGTCGAGAAGCTGGCCGCTCGGATCGGCTACGAGCTTCACTACGAAGAGGGAACGGGGCCGCGCCGTGAGGAGGTTGGGCGCCGGCAGAGGCTGCTCGACGCTCACAAGATCGCCGCCGAGTTCTTCCGCGACCAGCTGTTGAGCCCGGCCGCTGCCGTCGGGCGGCAATTCCTCTTCGAGCGAGGCTTCGACCGCTCGATCGCGGAACAGTTCGGGGTCGGGTTCGCGCCGCAGGGCTGGGATGGGCTGCTCAAGCATCTGCGCGGCAAGGGCTTCAGGGAGGATGAGCTCAAGCTCACGGGAATGTTCTCCGAAGGCAACCGCGGGCTCTACGACCGCTTTCGAGGGAGACTCGTCTGGCCGATCAAGGACATCGCAGGGGACGTCATCGGCTTCGGCGCACGCCGCCTGTTCGATGACGACCAGGGGCCGAAGTACCTCAACACTCCGGAGACCACGCTCTACAAGAAATCGCAGGTGCTCTACGGCATCGACCTCGCGAAGCGCAGCATCGCAAAGAAGCGCCAGCTCGTTGTGGTCGAAGGCTACACCGACGTCATGGCCTGCCACCTCGCGGGCATCGACACCGCCGTCGCGAGCTGCGGCACCGCGTTCGGCAGCGAGCACATCAAGATCGCCCGTCGGCTCCTCTCAGACGACGGGACCGGGGGAGAGGTGGTCTTCACGTTCGACGGCGACGCCGCCGGGCAGAAGGCTGCGCTCAAGGCCTTCGACGAGGACCAGAGGTTCGTGGCACAGACGTTTGTGGCAGTCGAGCCGAGCGGAATGGATCCGTGCGAGCTGAGACAGCATCGTGGCGATGCCGCCGTCCAGGCGCTCATCGAAACACGCCGGCCGCTCTTCGAGTTCGCGATCCAGGCAACGTTGCGAAAGCACGACCTGAACACCGTCGAGGGGCGCGTGTCGGCACTGCGGGAGGCCGCTCCGGTCGTCGCACAGATTCGAGACCACGCGATGCGCCCCGCGTATTCCCGCGAGCTGGCCAAATGGCTCGGCATGGCGCCCGACGACGTCTCCCGCGCCGTCGGCGCAGCGGGGCGGCGACCGTCGTCGTCCGCCTCCGCGGCGCCCTCCGCCGGGCCCTCTGCCGGGCCAGCCTCCTCGGGGTCCCCCGGTTCTGCCTTTCCGGCGCCCCGAGCTCATCGTCGCGATCCTCGGGACCCTGTCGAGACCATGGAACGGCAGGCACTCGAGGTTGCCCTCCAACACCCTGAGACGCTCGACGACGAGGCATGGGACCACTTCGGCCGGGCACACTTCACGGCACCCGCGCATCAAGCTATCCACGCAGCGATGACCGCGGCCGGCCGGCCGGCCACGGGGGGCGAAGGCGCCGCCCTGTGGATCGAACGCATCCGCGACGAGGCCCCCGAACCGCTGTGGCCGATGCTTGCGGAGCTCGCCGTCACTCCGCTGCCGGCGTCGACCCCGGAATCGCTCGAGCGCTACTGCAGGGACATCCTTGCCGGACTCTTCGAGCTTCAGATCACTGCCCGCAAGGCCGAGCTCATGGGGCAGCTTCAGCGGATGGACCCAAGCGCCCCGGCCGAGGAGCACCAGCGACTCAATCGTGAGCTCATGGAACTCGAGTTGCGCAGGCGGAGACTGCGTCAGCGCGACTGAGCCGAAAGGGGCGCCCCGATTTCCGATCCACGGCGGCTCCCTGCTAATCTGGACCGCGTTGCGCCTTCCCCCGTAGCTCAATTGGCAGAGCATTCGACTGTTAATCGAAGGGTTACTGGTTCGAGTCCAGTCGGGGGAGCTTGGAACCGTCATGCCTTCGGTGGCCTGTCGGTCCCTTCCCCCGTAGCTCAATTGGCAGAGCATTCGACTGTTAATCGAAGGGTTACTGGTTCGAGTCCAGTCGGGGGAGCCACGTCCCGGAATATCATGGATCCATGGCCGCGCGGAAGGTCGCCTTGCCCGCCGGATGGACCCGTTATGAAGGGCCTTTGCTGACGATCTGGCGAGTGCGCTACGAGCGGATCTACGGCGACGGATCCGCTGAGCACTACGCCGACGGCATGTTTGTCCGCGACCATCGTCGGCCGATTGCCCAGTGGATCAATTACGCGGCCAAGGCCGCCGTGCTAGTGGCCCCAGAGACCCCGGCCGGCTGGCCCGTCCAGCGCTTCGCGATCTACTACGCCCCGCCCGGCGATGGCCTTGAGCCTGTCTTGACCGCCCGGCACGAGTGGCAGCCCCGAGGTCCACGCGGTTCGGCCACGGACGCGGACGCGTTCGCAGCAGCCGTCGAAGCGGCGGAGCAGTTCCTCGTGGCCGAAACGGCGTTCGGGGCCATCGGCTGAGCGGACCTACGCGGTGCCTCCTTGCTTGGCCCGGGTGGACCGGGGGCAATGGTAGCTTTGGTGACGGACCGCCACGCGGTCGCGCCGGAGACACTGGCTGCCGAGACTCGGCCGAAGGGAAGGGGCCCAGCGATGAGTGGACGCCACACGGTTGCCGGGAGGCGGCCGCGCCTCGCGGCGCTGCCGGACCTGATGGGCCAGGCAGCGCGATTGGCACCGCGTCAGCTCAATGACGAAATCGCACTTGCGAAGTACGAGCTGAAGGACCGCGGCGTCCAAGCCGGGATCGGGGCTGCCCTCTTCGGTATTGCCCTCGTGTTCTTGGGGCTGCTGGTCATCGCCCTTGTCGTCGCCGCCATCCTCGGTCTCGCCACGATCATGCCGGGGTGGCTCGCCGCCCTGATCGTCGGCGCAGCCTGCCTCCTCATCCTTCTCGTCGCCTCGCTCGTGGGCATGGGACGCATCAAGAAGGCCATGCCGCTCTACCCTGCCGACGCCGTCCGCGGGCTCCGGTACGACCTCGCCATCATCAAGGACGGCCGCGACTTCGACCCGCGCGTCCTCGACCCCACGACCATCCAGTACAAGCGGGCCCAGGCGGAGAAGGAAGCCGCAGCCGCACGCGCGAAGATGGAGAAGGCAGCCGACGATCGGGCGCACGGGCGCATCAAGCCCCCGACGCCGAGCGAGGCCGAGCTGCGGGACCGTATCGCGAAGCGCCGCGACCACATGCTCGATGTGCGTGACGGGCTCGTCGAAGAGCTCGACGTCAAGCGCCAGGCTGAGGGGCTCGCTGAGGATGCCCGCGCAGCGTTCTTCCGGGTTCGCGCCGCAGCCTTTGCTGGGGCTCGTTCGGCGGCCCAGACCCGGGCGGCCGAGGCCAGGGCAGCCCAAGCCAGGGCAGCCCAAGCCAGGGCAGGGCAGACCCGTGCAGCCGAGGCCCAGCAGGCACTCCCCGCAGGACGGGCGCGGATGGAGGGTTCAGCAGCGGGGAACCGGATGGGGGACGCGGTCAAGGAGCGCTGGGCCCCGATCGCCGCGTTCGCCGTGTCGAGCACCGCCTTCGTCGTCTTCCTGCGCAAGCTGGTGAAGAGCTGAGGCGGTCCGAGGCCGCAATACGGGGTTGCTGATGAGGATGTTCGGCGCTGGTTCCCGGCCCGGACGGCCGCCCGTGTCCCGTGATCAGGTGCTCACGGTCCCCAATGTCCTGACAGTCGTCCGATTCATGGGCGTCCCGCTGTTCATGTGGCTCGTGCTCGGAGCCCGCGAGTACGGCTGGGCGGTCCTGGTGCTCGGCGTCATGGGGTGCACCGACTGGGTCGATGGCTACGTCGCCCGTCGCTTCGACCAGATGTCCGAACTTGGCCGGGTCCTCGATCCGGCCGCCGACAGGCTGGCCCTGCTCGCTGTCGCGTTGACGCTCGTGCTGGCGGGCGTCGTCCAGTGGTGGTATCTCATGGCCCTCGTGGTGCCTGACATCATCCTCGGCACGGCCTCCCTGTTCTACTTCCGGAACCATCCCGACCTTCCGGTCAGCCGAGTCGGCAAGGTTCGTACCGCGCTCCTCCTCGTCGGGACCCCGCTCCTGGTGCTCTCGAAGCTGCCCATCGGCGGCGCCGCGGCGTACCTCGTCCTCGCCTGGGTCTTCCTCGCGCTGGGACTGCTCGGCCACTGGATCGCCGGCTACAACTACTTCTGGGCCATTGTCCGGAAGGGCCGTGGCGTCCGCAGCGGTCGAAGGGCCGAGGACGACGGCGATGCCCGCGGCTCGGGCGAGGTGCGTCGCTGATGGTGTGGTTCGCCGTCGTCCTCGCGCTCCTCGGAGCCCTCTTCCTCGCCCTCGGCGCGCAGCGTCAGGGGAGCGCGGTGAAGTTCGACACCGGCGGGCTCGGCCTGAGCTCCAACGGATTCCTGCGGCTGCTGCGCAACCCGCGATGGCTCCTCGGACTGCTTCTCCTCGGCCTGGGCCTCGTCTCGAACATGATGGCCCTCGTCACTGCACCGCTCACGGTCGTGCAGCCGATCGGCGCGATCGCGCTCGTCATCACGACGGTCGTGAACTCGAAGGATCAGGGCATCACCCTCAACCGGCCTACGGTCGTCGCGATCTCCTCCTGCGTGACCGGCTCGGCACTCTTCGTGCTCCTGGCCGTGAATGCCACGGAGGAGAACCACAATGTGACAGCGGGCGAGGAGCTCACCATCGTGCTCCTGCTCGCCTTGGCCATCTGCGTCTTCGGAGGCCTTGCGGCCGCCTTCCGGCACCGGCTCAACGCGTTTGTGTTCATCCTTGGTGCGGGGGTCCTCTTCGGTTTCGTCGCAGTGCTCACCCGGATCATCGGCCGCCAGATCCTCGACCCGAACGGCTTGTTCCTGCTGAACGTGCAGTGGTATTCGGTCATCGCGATCGCGGCCGCTGGCGGGTTGGGATCGTGGTTCGTTCAGAACGCGTACTCGGCCGGTCCTCCGGATCTCGTGATCGCGGGGCTCACGGTCATCGACCCGATGGTGGGGGTGGCGATCGGCATCACGATCCTGCACGAACTCCGACCGCATGTCCCGCCCGTCGTGGCGATTGGCATGGCTGCCGCTGCACTCATTGCTATCGTGGGTGTCGTTGCCCTGTCCCGGCATCACCCTGAGGTCACGAACCGACGGAACGAAGCGGCCCGCGAGCTCCGAGGCTCCGCCGAGCCCGGGCAGTGACCGGCCGACCAGGAGAGAGATCCGTGACCCTGCCCGACCCAGAGGCACAGAGCCAGAAGCCGCTGACCATCCTGATCGGCGCCGACACCTACCCGCCGCATGTGAACGGAGCAGCCCAGTTCGGCTATCGCCTCGCGAAGGGCATGACGGCGCGCGGCCACAATGTGCATGTGCTGGCTTGCCGCGCGGACACGGGAAAGAGCTTCAGCGAGTTCCGCCCGGAGGCTAC
Organism: Sinomonas sp.; assembly: GCF_036848755.1. Lineage (NCBI taxonomy): Bacteria > Bacillati > Actinomycetota > Actinomycetes > Micrococcales > Micrococcaceae > Sinomonas > Sinomonas sp. The sequence goes on from NZ_DAIUJO010000073.1 coordinate 12,238, forward strand.
CGTTCACCGGATGCGTTCGCATTCAGTGCCGACCCACCCGTATTTCCGTGTGGTGTTCCCCTGGGAGATCAAGAAGGAGATCTCGCTTCTCTTCGACCGGGTCCAGCCGGACGTCGTTCACATCCAGAGCCATTACATGATCGGCGAGCACGTCCTCTACGAGGCGGTGCGACGCGGGATCCGGATCGTCGCGACAAACCATTTCATGCCCGAGAACCTCAATCCCTTCCTCCCGTTCCCGCAGTGGCTCAAGGACATCATCGGCCGCGTGTCCTGGAAGGACATGGGGAAGATCATGGGCCAGGCGGACGTCGTCACGACGCCGACTCCGCTCGCCGCGAAGGCGATGCGCGACCACGCGTTCCTGCATGAGGTCATCCCGCTCTCGAACGGCATCGACTCGCCCGCATACGAGCTGAAGCCCGGCGAACAGCTCAGGAAGAACCCTTGGCCGACGGTGCTCTTCGCGGGGCGTCTGGCTGAGGAGAAGAACATCGACGTCCTCATCGATGCGGTCGCGAAGCTCCCGACCGAGCTCGACGTCCACCTCGAGATCGTGGGCGACGGCGAGGTCCGCCCGCGCCTTGATGCCCACGTCGCTCGGCTCGGTCTGGGGGACCGTGTCCGTTTCCTCGGCCTCGTGCCCGACGACGAGCTTCGCGAGGCGTATCTCCGCGCGGACGTCTTCTGCATGCCTGGGACGGCGGAGCTCCAGTCGCTCGTGACCCTTGAGGCGATGAGCGCTTCCACGCCAGTGGTGCTGGCCGACGCGATGGCTCTTCCCCACCTCGTCCGCGACGGCGAGAACGGGTACCTCTTCCAGCCGAACGACAGCACGGATCTTGCCGAGAAGCTCGGCAGGATCCTTCGCCTCCCCGAGTCGGAGCGGAGTGCTATGGGGAAGGTGAGTCACGAGATGGTGCAGAAGCACAGCATCACCTACACGCTCGACACTTTCGAAGCGTTCTACCGCGGCGCAAACAGCATTCCGCAGAACGCTTGAGCTCCGTCCGGACGGTAGGATGGAGAGGCTTGCACGGCTCCAGTTCGTGCGGCTCGAGGGGCTATAGCTCAGCCGGTTAGAGCAGGGGACTCATAATCCCTTGGTCCTGGGTTCAAGTCCCAGTAGCCCTACAGATTCGTTCACGGCCTGTCTAGAGTTCTAGCAGGCGGGCAACCAGCAGTTGGCGATCGCGTGTACTCGGGGCGTGAGACCGGGAGGGCCGGTGGCGGACGAGAGGGGTTTTCCTCGATGGCACCTCTGGGTGGGTGCCGCCCTCGCCGTGATTGGCGTGGTCCTCGGTTTTGCTCTGCCGGTCGGCCCGCGCTGCGGTGCAGCCTTCCCCACGGCCTATAGCCCGGTCCCCGCGAGCGCGGTGGTCCCGCCCGGGACCGACTGGCTGGCCGAGTGTCGGTCTGCGGCGCAGGACCAGTCCCACGTGTACGGCGGCCTCGTACTCCTGGGTCTCGGCCTCGTCATCCTGGGCCTTCTCCTGCGTTCAGTCAGTCGGAGGCGGCGGTTTCGCTAGAGGCGCGGAACTGTCTTTCCGGCCCTGAGGTCGGGGACGCACTCGGATCTCCACCGCATGGCTTCTCACGGGGGCGGGCTCCCACGGGCGCCTGAGCTGAAAGACGATTCTGCCGGACGCCGCAGCCGCCTTGAGAACGAATCGCTGCGTCCTGGGGGAGCCCGGCGTCGGCGCCGCGGACGTGTGCGCCGGAGATTCGCCGACAAGCCTCGTTCCCTCGGCCAGCGACACCAGCTCCCAACGGTAGCCGGATGCACCCGGCGCAGACAGGACGACCTCGAACTCCCCGCCAGAGGGCACCTCCCGAACTTCATGGGTCTCGGGTTCGCTCCTCACGCCGACGATTGTCCGCGCTGGCAACTGCGGCATCAAGGCATTCCTCTTGCCTCGTTACCACGCCTCTTGTCGCGGTACCACCGCGACTGCTATGTTACTCGCGAGTAACAACGCCGAGGAGGCCAAAGCACATGTCGGGTCCCATTGACCTCCCCTATGCCGATGGGGACTTCTTCGCCTTCGAGTCACTCCTGTCCGAAAAGGAGCGCGATCGCCTGCACGAAGTGCGCGAGTGGCTTGACGTCAACGTGCGGCCCATCGCCGTCGACTTCTGGAACCGGGGAGAGTTCCCGCATGAGCTCATCCCCAGGCTCGCCGAGCTCGACCTTGTGAGCCCCGTCCGGCGCCAGGGCTATTCCAATCTCCTGGCCGGCCTGCTCCACGCCGAGTTCACCCGTGCGGATGCGTCGATCGCGACTTTCATGGGGGTCCATGACGGTCTGTTCACGGGTTCCCTTGAGCTGCTGGCCTCGCGGGAGCAGCAGGAGGAGTGGCTTCCCGACGTCTACGCGCTCAAGAAGATCGGGGCGTTCGGTCTCACCGAACCGCTCGGTGGAAGCGATGTTGCCGGCGGCACCCGCACAACTGCCCAGCGGGACGGATCGTCGTGGATCCTCAACGGAGCCAAGCGCTGGATCGGCAACGCCACGTTCTCGGACTGGGTCGTCATCTACGCCCGGGATGTCGACGACAACCAAGTGAAGGCCTTCCTCGTCGATACGAGCAGCGAGGGCTACACCGCGACGAAGATCGAGAACAAGATCTCCCTCCGAACCGTCCAGAACGCCGATATCGTCCTCGAAAACGTGCTGGTGCCCGGCGAGTTCAAGCTCGCACACGGAAACAGCTTCCGCGACACCAACAAGGTGCTCCGGGCCACCCGGCTCTCGGTGGCCTGGCAGGCTGTGGGACTCATGATGGCCGCGTTCGACGTCGCTCGCAGGTACGCGGTCGAGCGTCTCCAATTCGGCCGGCCGATCGCCTCCTTCCAGCTGGTCCAAGACCATCTCGTCACGATGCTGGGGAACACGGTCAGCTCGGTCGGGCTCATGGTCCGCCTGTCCCAGCTGGCTGAGGAAGGGCAGGCCCGGGATGAGCAGTCGGCTCTCGCCAAGGCGGTCACGACCGCTCGGATGCGTGAATCCGTTGCCCTCGGCCGCGCGATCCTCGGCGGCAACGGCATTGTCACCGACTACGGCATGGCCAAGGTCTTTGCCGACGCGGAGGCGGTGTTCTCTTATGAGGGCACGCATGAGATCAACACCCTCGTGACGGGCCGCGCGATCACGGGCATTTCCGCGATCATCTGACCGGAAGCTGCTAGGGGTCCCGCCAGGGAAGAAGTACGGAGGGCCTCGTGTCTGCGACGAACCTGAGGGGACTGACGTAGTCGTCGTGCTGGCGGACACCCCAATGCAGGCAGGTTGTCCCGCAGTGAAGGGGAGCCGCCGCGATGCGTCCTATTCTCTGCCCGCGCGAGATCCGCGTGCCGACGGTGAGGTCTGTCTCGGCCGGTTCGAAACTACTCCGCAGGCCACCGGCGTGGTCAACGGTGAGTACGGGGCGATCGACAACCCAGCCCGCGAACGCGATCACGCCGTCGTGGGGCGCCACCACCGCCTGATTCGGGCCGCCCGCGAGATCGATCCCGCGGTGTCCGCTCAGCCAAGGCTGCGCGGGAGGGTCGAAGGCGCGCACGACGGCGGGCCGAGGCTCAAGTGGCCAGAGCCACCCCCGTGAGGGTGCCGGCTCGGAAAGGGCGACGTGCGTGTTGGGAGGCGCAGCGCCTCCCAAGAGGGGGGCGGCAGGGAGCAGCGTCAGCAGGAGCCTGACCAGCCTGAGGATGCGAGCCATGCTTCAAGCATTCGCTGCGGGGGACCCCTCCCGCCGCAGCCCGACCGCCTATGTGGAAGCCACGCCGTCGTTCGCTGTGTGGAGGCCCAGTGAGCCGGGCGGCCGGAGCGCTTCAGGGCCAGACCCCTGTAGTACACTGACAACTGCGGCTTTCTGCGCTCTCCGTCATGCCACATGCACCTCGTGCCAGACGGCAAGGTGCCAGAAAGCCGACTCCGCGCATTCAGAGCCCGTCGTCCTGCGACGGGCGCTGCGTTCCTGACGGTCCGCCTTGGCGGCTCGGGTCCGCAGCGGATGCCAGGGACGTCGGCCGACCGGCCGTCGTCGAACAACCGTCAACATCAAGGGCAGGGGCAAGGGCAGCCGATGAGGCTCCCTCGTGAAGGACCTGCCGGAAGGAGCGTCGGCATGCCCGTCGTCACCATGCGCCAGCTGCTCGACAGCGGCGTCCACTTCGGTCACCAGACCCGCCGTTGGAACCCGAAGATGAAGCGCTTCATCTTCACCGAACGCAACGGCATCTACATCATCGACCTCCAGCAGTCGCTGTCGTACATCGACCGTGCCTACGAGCACGTCAAGAACACGGTCGCCAAGGGCGGCACGGTGCTCTTCGTCGGCACGAAGAAGCAGGCGCAGGAGGCCATCGCCGAGCAGGCTACCCGCGTCGGGCAGCCGTACGTCAACCAGCGTTGGCTGGGCGGCATGCTCACCAACTTCTCCACGGTTGCCAAGCGCATCCAGCGCCTCAAGGAGCTTGAGGAGATTGACTTCGAGGACGTGGCCGGTTCGGGCCGCACCAAGAAGGAGCTCCTCATCCTCGAGCGCGAGAAGGACAAGCTCGAGAAGACGCTCGGCGGCATCCGGAACCTCTCTCGCACGCCTTCCCTCCTCTGGGTTGTCGACACGAAGAAGGAGCACCTCGCCGTCGACGAGGCCAAGAAGCTCGGTATCCCGGTTGTCGCGATCCTCGACACGAACTGCGACCCTGACGAGGTCAACTACCCGATCCCGGGCAACGACGACGCGATCCGCTCCGTCAACCTGCTGACCCGCGTTGTCGCCGACGCCGTCGCTGAGGGCCTCATCGCCCGCACCAACCGTGCCGCCGGCTCCGAGGGCTCGGCCACCGCCGAGCCGCTGGCAGAGTGGGAGCGCGAGCTTCTCGAAGGCCAGAACGCCGAGCAGGCTGAGACCGCCGAGGCAGCTGAGACTCCGGCGGACGCCGCTCCGGCTGAGACCGCGCAGGCGGATGCAGCTCCGGCCGACACGGCTCCGGCGGACGCCGCTCCGGCCGAGGACGAGCAGGCTTAGTCAGCCAGAAGACATGCCCATGGTCGGATCCCGACCAGGGGACGACGGCAGGATGGCACCGGAATCCCGGCGCCATCCTGCCGATGTGTGAGAAGTGCTAAGAACTAGACAGAGGGGTTCACATGGCGAACTACACCGCTGCTGACATCAAGGCCCTGCGCGAGCGCACGGGCGCGGGCATGATGGACGTCAAGAAGGCTCTCGACGAGGCCAACGGCGACGCCGAGAAGGCCATCGAGATCATCCGCATCAAGGGCCTCAAGGGCGCGACCAAGCGTGAAGGCCGCTCGACCGCCGAGGGCCTCGTGGCCGCCAAGGTCGAGAACGGCGCAGGCGTCATGGTCGAGGTCAACTGCGAGACCGACTTCGTCGCCAAGTCCGCCAAGTTCATTGAGCTGGCCGACAAGGTCCTGGGTGCCGCGGTTGCCTCCGGCGCCGCTGATCTCGATTCGCTCCTCGCGGCTCAGATCGATGGCAAGCCCGTGAGCGAGTTCGTCGTCGAGGAAGGCGCCGTGCTCGGCGAGAAGGTCGCCGTTCGCCGCGTGGCCCGCATCGAGGGCAAGACGGTTGACGCGTACCTCCACAAGACGTCGAAGGACCTCCCGGCCCAGGTCGGCGTGCTCTTCGCGGTCGACGGCGAGGGCGAGGCCGCGCAGGCCGCCGCACATGACGTCGCCGTGCACGTCGCCGCGATGGCTCCGAACTACCTCCGCCGCGAGGACGTCCCCGCGGACCTCGTCGAGTCCGAGCGTCGCATCGCCGAGGAGACGGCTCGCGCCGAGGGCAAGCCCGAGGCTGCCCTCACGAAGATCGTCGACGGCCGCGTGACCGGCTTCTTCAAGGGCGAGGTCCTCCTCGACCAGGCCTTCGCCAAGGACGCCAAGAAGAGCGTGGGCCAGGTCCTCAGCGATGCTGGGGTCGAGGCCTCTGCCTTCGCCCGTTTCCGCGTCGGCTCCTAAGCAGGCTCATTCCGGGCCTGCCACAGACCGGTACAGAAGGGGCGGCCACCACTGGTGGCCGCCCCTTCTGTGTGCCGCCAATGCCGATAATCTAGACCAAGGCCATCACAGCCACCGCCCTACCCACCGGTTCGAGGGGACAGATTCACACATGGAAACCGTAGAGACCGACGTGCAGACTGCGACGCTTCCCGTCACCGACGACCCCATTCCGGAACGCCGCCGCCGCGTTCTTCTCAAGCTCTCGGGCGAGGTGTTCGGCGGGGGCAAGCTCGGCGTCGATCCCGGGACAGTGCGGGGAGTGGCCGAGCAGATTGCCGCCGCGGTCGATGATGTCGAGGTGGCCATCGTCGTGGGCGGCGGCAACTTCTTCCGCGGCGCGGAGCTTTCCCAGAGCGGGATGGACCGCTCACGGGCGGATTACATGGGGATGCTGGGCACGGTGATGAACTGCCTGGCACTCCAGGACTTCCTCGAGCAGGCCGGCGTCGAAACGCGCGTCCAGAGCGCCATCACGATGGGTCAGGTGGCGGAGGCGTATATTCCGCGGCGCGCGATCCGGCACATGGAGAAGGGGCGCGTCGTCATCTTCGGCGCTGGCGCGGGCCTCCCGTACTTCTCGACGGACACGGTCGCCGTGCAGCGCGCGCTCGAGGTGCATGCCGACGTCGTCCTCATGGCCAAGAGCGGCGTCGACGGTGTGTACACCGCGGACCCGAAGAAGGACCCCGAGGCACGCAAGCTTGAGCGCCTCACCTACGACGAGGCCCTGCGGCGCGATATCCGGGTCATGGACCAGACCGCGATGACCATGTGCAAGGACAACGGTGTGACGATGGTCGTGTTCGGGATGGAGGGCGCTGGGAACGTCACGAAGGCGATTCTGGGCGGGGAGCTCGGCACGGTCGTGACCCCGTAGTCCGGCTAGGATGGCAACAGTTCACCAAGCAACAGGCCAGCATTCAGCAGCCCACCAGTCAGGAGCGAAGCAACTGTGATCGAAGAGACTCTTCTCGAGGCCGCCGAAAAGATGGAGAAGGCCGTCGAGGTGGCCAAAGAGGATTTTGCCTCGATCCGGACCGGCCGCGCCAACCCCGCGCTGTACGCCAAGGTGATGGTCGAGTACTACGGTTCGCCCACTCCGCTCCAGCAGCTCGCTTCCTTCCAGGTCTCCGACGCGCGCACGATCCTCATCACGCCATTCGACAAGACCGCGCTGCGCGACATCGAGCGAGCACTGAGCGACTCCGAGGTCGGCGCGAACCCCTCGAACGATGGCCACGTGATCCGCGTCGTCCTGCCTGAGCTCACCCAGGAGCGCCGCAAGGAGTACGTCAAGATCGTCAAGGGCAAGGGTG
>NZ_DAIUJO010000074.1:0-19014 GCF_036848755.1 Sinomonas sp.
CGGGCACGCCTGCTTCCACATCGTCTCGGCCTGCCTGCCGTACCTGTTCATCCCGTTCCCCTTCCGATGCTCCCCACAATGCCCCGAGGTCGAAGCTCAGCTGCCCCTCGAGGTTTCCCTTGCCCTTCTTGGCCATGCGGCCCCCTCCGTCCGGCTGGCGTGTCCGTCTGCCACGCTAGCCAAGGAGGAACTACGGGTGCTTGTCATGTCACTCCTTCTGCCGGGCGATAAAGGCGCCCATCCCGGGCACCGTGAACTGCACCTGACCGTGCTCGGGGGCGAAGATGATGCCCTTCTCGATCAGGCGGGCGCGCTGGCTCGTCAGGGAGCTGTGGTCCTTCCCCAGCCGCCCGATCAGGTCCGACGTCGCAGTGGGACCCTCTCCGTCCTGGCTCATCGCGCGCAGGTAGTTCCGCTCGGCCCGGGTGGCCCGCTGCCACCTTGCGACGAAGAAGCCGTGGTCCAGGTCCGCCGTGCCCAGCTCGACCGCGAGACGGGCGTCCCCGAGGGTGATCTCCTTCTCCGAGGCCGCCTCCCACAGAGTGCGGCCGTAGGCCTGGAGGAAGTACGCATATCCGCCCGCTGCATCCAACACAGTCTCCAGCGGTGCGCCGCGAAGCACGGCGCCGAGGCGCTCAATCGGCACCGTGAGCGCCTCGGCCGCAGCGGCGGGGTCGAGCTGGCCGACCTTGCGGTAGTGGAAGAGTCGTTCGGCGTAGGAGCGGCTCTCTGCCAGCCGGCCCGGCAGGGACGGCAGGCCGGCGCCGATGATGTAGAAGGGCCAGCCCCGCTGCCCGGCCGCGTGCTGGACTGTCAGCAGTGCACCGAGAAGGTCCGGGTCGAGGTCCTGCATCTCGTCGATCACCAGGGCAAATCCCGCTCGGGCCTTCCTCATCGAAGCCGAGACGTCCTCGACCATCTCCTCGAGGTCGATATCCAGCTCGCGCGAATCCGCCCGGCCCGGGGTGAACTTCAGGTCCGCGGTCAGCCCCTGCAGGCCGAGCGAGACGGAGATGTTCGAGATGCTCCCCAGCCCCTGCTGCCGCAGGTGCGACCAAGCGGACGTCTGACGTAGGCGGCGGGCGCCGAGCTGCAGCTCACGGGCGAGCTTCTTCCGCACCGCCCCGGGACCGCCCTCGCCGGGCTGGGCCTCGAACTGCACCACCAGCCAGCCGTTGCGGCGGGCCAGCTCGGAGAACTCGTTCAGCAGAACCGTTTTCCCCACGCCCCGCAGCCCCGTCAGGAGGATGCCGCGGTCCCCGGCGGCATTGGCCTTCGCCCGCGCTACCAGCAGGTCGAAGGCATCGATCTCGGGCTGCCTGCCCACCAGAGCGGGCGGCTTGACCCCGGAACCGGGGGCGAACGGGTTCAGCGCAGGATCCATGCCCTCATAGTAGCCAGAACATGTATGAGAATCCCAGAACTTGGAATGCTCCACGATTCTTTGGCGGCAGCCTCAGATCCACCCGCCCCCCTAGCTCCCCAGCCCGCGCTGGGGCCCCACCACTGGTGTCGCCTGCAATCAAGCCACCCGACCCGAGCGGCCGATATAGTCCGATATGTGGCAGACGGGTCCCCGAAGCAGAAGGAGCGGTTCAGCCGCGCCTGGGTGATCGCGGCCGCCGCAGCTGCCGATTTCACGTACGAAATCGTTGCGGATGACGAGCGGGGCGTGGACATGACCGTTCACAGCAATGAGCACACGCTGGATTTCCAACTGAAGGCAACGAGCAGCCCTGATGTTCAAGGCGATTGCCTCGTTCACGACCTCGACATCCGGACCTACAACCTTCTGCGCTCTCAGCAGAGGTCTGGGTATGGCGTGCTCGCGGTAATCGTAGTCGGGGCCGACACAGCCGCTTGGCATGTCATGGATCACGACGGGACCAGCCTCGCTCACTCGGCTTACTTTCTCCCGCTGTTCGGCATGCCGTCGACCTCAAACACTGCAACCATCCGCCTCAAGGTGCCCATGAGCAACCTTCTGACACCCGACGCGATGCGGGCTTTGATGGATGCGCAGACCGCCAGGTGGGCCCCATGACGGACAACGCGATGCTCACAAACCAGACCTTGCAGCCGGTAGACGTCACCGAGTGGCTTCGGATCCACGGTTGGACTCAGACCGCCTCACTCGGCGACATCGCCCAACGATGGCAGAACGACAGGAGCGGAGTTCTAGTCCCGATGTCTGCCCTGTCCCCGGACTTCACCCTGCGTTGGTCAGAGATGTTGAAGCGGCTGGCGGACAGCTTCGACACAGATCCGGCAGGAGTACTGCTCGCCGTTGCAAAGGCTGGATCTGATATCGCCGAATTCCGGGCCTCTGGGCACATAGACGATTCGATCCCTCTCGGCGATGCGTCCACGCTGATCGACTCCGTCCGTCGCTCAATGCAGGCCTCCGCGAATTCAGCGCTGCAGCCTCGGAGCTACTACGGGCACAGCCTTCCGGATGCGGCTCGTGATTACGCCCGCAACGTTCGGATGGGACAGACCCGGCCAGGGAGCTACATCATCCCGGTCATCAGCCGGCTGCCGATCCTCCAGCCGGACGACGCCGACGACGCCGTCCTGTTCGAAGACGTGACGTACCAGCCGTTCGCACGCAGCGCGATGCTCAAGCTCGCGCAAGGACTGACCGCCCTGCATGACCTGACCCATGGGACAACTGCGCCTTCAGGAAGCCGAATCACCGAGGCAGTCGGTGCAGGCGTCTCATCTGAGCTGTGTGAAGCCGTAGCGAACACACTTGAAGCGGAAAGCGTCACCAATTTGAGCGTCGCTTTCACCTGGGCAGAACGACTCCCCGCCTCATCGGCTCCGGGGTCGGTGAACCTCGAAAGCGAGGCCGTGCCCCTGCTGCGCTTTGTAGGCAGCGTACTGAAGGGCGAACCCGTCATTGGCCGACAAACGGTAGTTGGCTACGTGAAGCGACTCGATCGCGGCGAAGACGATGAAGTCGGCCGGATCACCCTGCGTACGCTCGATAGCGACAAGGCTCGAAACATCACGATTGAACTCAACGACGCCGACTACCACGTCGCAGGAGAGGCCAATACTGAGCGGCGAATGGTGGCCGCCACCGGCATCCTGCATCGGGAACCAGGCCGGGCACTCCGATTCACAGAAGTAGACGATTTCCATCTGCTTGAAAGCCTTCCAGGGCTTCTCCCTGATGACTCCGGCAATTGACCAAGCCGCCCCTCCTTCGGCGATCCCATCAAGGGTTCCTTTGATGGGACGCTTGCGCTCAGCAAGCGGCGCACGCTGCTGGCTACGCCCAGCCCAACCGGCCGGAAGAGTCCCAGCCGTTGAAGCTGACAGTCCCGGCCCACTTGCAGCCTTGGGCTAGCGACGAGGTGTCAGGCAGTAGCCGTGGGCGCGGTGCCCGAAGCGGAGCAGGTTCCCGGTCGCGAGGGGGGAGGACATGCCGGGCCGGTGGGGGCGCCTGCGCCTGGTGCTGGTGGCCCAGGGGTTTTCTGAGGATGGAACGCTGACGTCGCGCCGCGGGGCGACAGGTGGACGCCGATGTCCTGGCCCTGGCCCTGCGCTCCGTCCAGGGCGTCGGCGCCCGCCTGATTCACCGCCCCGGAGACCTCCCGCCTCCAGCAACGCGATCCAGGACGCGGCCCTGCGGTTGCCGCACAACGGCGGCCCGCTGGACCGGCTCGGCGACCCCTCCCGTCACGGGATCGATCATCTCGGCGCTCTTGGTCAAAGCCCTTCCTTTCGGTCAGGCCACGCCGTTCCCACCGTCATTCGGACAGTCCCAGACTGCGCGGCGTGCCCGACGCCGGCAGCTGCGCAAGGAGATCAACGACCGCATCCCGCGGGCCGCACCGCGCCAGGAGCCCCGCGCTGCCCAGCCGGCCCAACGGCCCGTGCGGCTGCGCACCTATGAAGAGGACGAGCCATGAGCCAGGACTTCATCGTCACCAAGGAACACCGGCGCTTCACCGAGTTCGCCAACGCCGTGCGCAAGGAACGCACCATCGGCATCTGCCACGGTGACGCCGGCGTCGGCAAGACCCAGTCGGCACGCCGCTACGCCCACTGGGAGACCCTCGAGCCATTCATCGACCCGTGGGGCCCGCGCAACCAAGAAGACGACCCGCCCCGCTACGCGGCCGCCAACCGCTCCCGCACCGTCTTCTACACCCCCGAGGTGCTCCCCAAGCCGAAGGAGCTCATGCGCGACATCGACCGCCTGCAGGTGCGGCTCGGCGTCTGCGTCGACGAGCACCAGCGCCTCGCCGGCAAGATCACCGGCACCGTCGTAGGCGACACCACCAAGTGGGTCGAGCTGCTCATCATCGACGAGGCCGAACGGCTCACCCCGACCGCGCTCGAACTCCTGCGCGACAAGCACGACCGCCAGCACCTGGCGATCATCCTGATCGGCATGCCCGGCATCGACCAGCGCTTCCGCCACTACCCCCAGCTCTACAGCCGCCTCGGATTCTCACACCGCTACCGCGCCCTCGGACGCGACGAGCTCCTCTTCGTCCTCGACCGCCACTGGAAACGCCTCGGCCGCACCCTCGACCCCGAAGACTTCACCGACGCCCAGGCCATCGCCGCGATCGAACGCATCACCCGCGGCAACTTCCGCCTCCTCGAGCGCCTCTTCCCGCAGATCACCCGAGTGCTCAAGATCAACCAGCTCGAGACCATCACCGACGACGTCATCGAAGCCGCCGCCAGCATCCTCGTCATCGGCGACTGACCGCCACTTACCGCTCTCAAAAGACCGCCAAGGAGCGATCAAATCCACAGGCCCGGAAACTCAATGAACCTCTGCAGCTCCGCTTGTCTCAGCAATGTGTCTCACTCGGGTATTCTCAGCATCGACGATGTTTTGCCTTTAATTGGACGGTGGGGACGGGATGGCGCGCCTTGGGTATGCACGGGTGAGCTCGGCGGAGCAGGACACCGCGCTGCAGATCCGAGAACTGAGGCTGCGCCGGGTGCGAGCGGATCTACCGCGACGACGGGGCGAACGGGACCAGGGCCAGCCGGCCGGAGCTGGACAAGATGCTCGACCGACTCGGGCGCAAACACCCGCCACCTGCTTGAGCTCCTCGGCACCTTCGGCGGCGCCGTGGCCCAGGCCATGATCACCGCCATCTCCGCCTTCGGCACAGCTCGAACGCGACCAGCTCTCCGAATGCATCCGGGCCGGCATAGCCAACGGCTGTGCCGGCCGCCGCGAGGTCACCGCCAACAGCCCTAGGCCCTAAAGCTTGCCGAGGGTGCTCGAGCCGGGGGCCATCTTGCTGCCCTCGCAAGAGGCGCCCTGGTCCTCCGGTGGACTGAGCTAACAGGTGAGTTGGCGGCCTTATCGCCTGCTTCTGGGCGACTTTCTTCCGCCCGCAGCCGAATGGGCGGCGACGTGGGTCAAGCCGGGGCGACGGTGAGGCCTTCAGCCGGGTACAGCATCCGTCGGTGGTTGCCGTCGGCGATCACCCACACGACGCCGAGATCGCTGGTCATCCCGTCAACGCGCCCGAGGACGCGTCGGCCGTCTGGGAACGTCACGAGGACGCGGTCGCCGGTCCCTACTGTGTGCCACGAGCGGTGCGGCTGCTGCTGCCGGCCGCCCGCGCTGTCGTCGTTCAGCCTCGCCACAGCCCAACCGTGGACGACTACTGCCCACATCTCGTTCTGCGGATAGGGCACCACCAGGCGCGCGGCCGCCAAGAGCCCCTCGAGCGTCTCGCCGGTCCGGCGCGGGATCTGCGCGGCATCAAATGCCTGGACGTTGGCCTGGAACTGGTCTATCTCCCGTCCGATGCGTTCGCTCCTCCGGGCCATCGCGAACTCCTAGCTCTCTCCCCAACATCCCCGGCCGGCCCCCAATTGCGGACGACCGGGAAGGCCGCGTCGCTGGGTCGCTTCACCGGCTGGTTTGCAGGCCCAACTCTAGACGGGGTCCCTGCTTTGGCGGGGGCCGTCGCCCAAGCTTCACGGCGAGTTCACAACAAGCGGCTACCGCTAAGGCGCTCAAGTGGTCAGCCGCCGCCGTCGGGGACTCCCGCGATGTGGAGGTCATGCGAGAGCATCTCGTCTGCCAGGTCCGGCCGGTTCCGTCTCATTCTCGCTCTGACCCTCAGATTCCCTCGCCGGCACCGGGGAAGACCGTGTCAGGGGAACGAGGCATCATGCGCCGGGCCTCCCCGCCCTCCGGGGCGGCCGCTGCTGACCTGGCGCCCTTGCCTGAAGCTGGGTGACCTTCTGCCCTATAGGCTGCTTCTCTCTCCCGTGTTCTCTGGAGAGGGACCTGCCCGACGGAGGTAAGGGGCATGCTGTGCAAGACCTCCGGTACTGCAGAAAGGACACCAGACCTGTGGCCACCGACTACGACGCGCTGCGCACCGATGTGAAGGAATCCCAGGATGACTCGCTTGAGGCCCTGAAGTCGGCCAGCGCTCCCGACCCGCGGTCCGTGGTGCGCGAGCTCGATGTCGACGACAGCGGCGAGAGCGCCGAGCTGCCGGGCGAGTTCGTCAACGGCGAGCTGGAGGTCCAGGTCGTCCCGCAGGGCGCGGACGAGTTCGTGTGCCAGTCCTGCTTCCTGGTCCGCCACCGGTCTCAGAAGGCCAGGGAGAAGGACGGGCTCGCCTACTGCAAGGACTGTGAAGGCTGACCCTCGCCGCGCAGAGCGGACCCGGTGTGAGCGGTCGATCGGCTGGAGGAGACGGCCATAAGGGCTCTCCGCTCTTTGTGACCAGTACGCTCGCCAGAAGGTTCCGCAGGAACTGGCACGGCCAGGGCCGGCCTGCATTCGCGCAGGAGAAGGCCTGGGTGCAAAGGATGCGTAAAGAGGGATGGAGCCGCGCTTGTGCTGCTGTTAACGTTGCCTGGAGGTGCGCCGGGAAGTCTGGTCGGCAGGAGTCTTAGCCCTGCCCACGCCCGGAGGCCACTTTGCACACGTCTGGGTCCCCTTCCTGCCTTATCTCCAGCGCCCCGCCGGCTGCCCAGCGGAGGGCGCTGTGATGCGCGCCCCGTCCCGGACCCGAGGGGCCGTAGGCGTCCTGCACTCCCGGACCGCACTGCTGCTGGCCTTCGCGTTCGCGGTCATGGCCGATCCCGTTTCATCGGTCGCGTACGCGATCGAGGCGGCCCTGCGCGCCTTGGACGGCGACCTCGGCCTGCTGGCCCCGACGATGGTCCTGGTGGTGGCGATCATCGCCCTCGTGATCGTGAACTACCGCCAGCTCGTGAACCGCTACCCCCAAGGCGGCGGGGCCTCGGCCGCGGTCGGCGAGGCATTCGGCGACGGCTGGTCCTTCCTGCCGATCGGGGCCCTGGTCGTCGACTTCGTCCTGACCATCGCCATCAGCGTCTCCGCCGGCGCCTCCGCCGCGATCGCATACTTCCCGGCACTGGCGCCCTGGCGACTGCTGCTGGCCCTGGGCCTGGTCGTGGTGGTCGGGGGCCTGACCTGGTTCGGGCATCTGGGCAGGCTGGTCTTCGCCGCGATGACGGTCGCGTTCATCGTCGTTGCGGTCCTCGTCTTGGCCTACGGGCTGGGGGCCCAGCCTCACCCCGCGTCTCCCGTGGCGGCTTCACCGGGGCAGCTGCCCGTGCTGGCTGTGGTGATGGCATTCCCCGTTGCGATGGCCCTGGCCACCGGGGTCGAGGCGCCGTCGTCGGCCATCGCCCAGCTCGGCCAGCTCGATGACCGCGGCCGCTCCCGGTTCGGCAGGATCACCCTTTGGCTCACCCTGGCCATCGTCGGCGCCATCACCCTCGGGCTGACGTTCGAGGCCGTCCACCTGGGCATCGGCGTCCCGCCTGCGGACAGCACCCAGATTGCCGAGCTCGCCCGCCTCGCCGCTCCCGCCCCCGTGTTCGCGGCCTTCCAGCTGGTCACCGCGCTCCTGCTGCTCTCCGCCGCGAGCTCGTCCTTCCAGGCCGGCCCGGGGCTGCTCAAGGCCCTCGCCCGCCACACCAGCCCGCGTGGGGAGACGGTGGGCATCCTGGCCCCAGCCGTCGGGCACACCAACGCCCACCACACCCCGTACTGGGGCGTGGCCCTGTTCGTCCTCCTGGCCGGGGCGACCACCGCCGCCGCCGGCGGTAACGACCAGGAACTTGTCCTGTTCTACGCCGTGTCGGTGTTCCTGAGCTTCCTCGCCGGCCTGGTCTCCATGGCCCTCTTCTCCCACCGCGACCGCCGGCACGGGTACCTCGTGCTGAACGTCGCCGGGGCCCTGGTCGTCGCCTTCACCCTCGTGGCCAATCTGGCCCGCGGCCTGCCGATCATCAGCCTCGCCGCGGCCGTCCTGATCGCCGCACTGCTGTACGGGGCGTGGCTGAAGGCCGGCAAGCCCCGAGGAGTCCGCAACGCCGAGGCTGAGAGCGAGGCCCAGGCCGACTCGGACGACCCCGGAGTCCCTGAGGGCCCCAGAGGAGGGTCGGTGCAGAGATGACAATGTCCGAGAACGACCGCTGTCCAGCGAGCCCGGGATGCTGGGACGGTTGGCATGTCATTCCTTCTTGCGGCCGATGAAGGCCCACATGCCCGGCACGGTGAACTGCACGTGGCCGTGCACAGGGCGACGATGGTGCCCTTCTCGATCAGTCTGGCACGCTGGCTCGTCAAAGAGCTAGGTCCTTCCCCAGACGTCCGATCAGGTCGGCTGTCGCAGTGGGACCTTCGCAGTCCCGGCTCGTCCCGCGCAGGTAGTTCCGCTCGGCGCGCGTGGCGCGCTGCCAGCCCTCATGTGCGTGCTGAACGAGAGGGGGCGTCGCCACTCCGAGGGCAGTATCTGATGTCGTCGATTGGGCGGAAGTCCTCAATCGCTGCGCAGGAGGCACAGGGCGGGAATGCTCAGTCCTGTTCGGCTGGCTGGTCCGGGTCTTCCTCCGGTTCGAAGGTCGAGTCGTCCTTTCGGAAGCCCAAGCGCACCCCGTCCTTTCCCGTCGGCAGGGTCGTGCCACGCGAGTCTTCTCCGGTGGCTTGATGTTGTTCATCGCGATGAGTGCTCATCTCGTCTCTTCCCTCGGCTCGGATCCGATTCGACAAGCGTAGGCGGACGTGGAGTGAAAGAGGCGCGGCCCGGGACTGCGGGAGATCCAGACCCCTGGATCGCCGCCCCGGGGATGTTCGAGGGGGTGGACCTGCTCAAGGAGCATCCCAGGCATGGCGCTCGGGCCGCTGCCGCTTCTGGCCCTGCGGGCTCCAACTTGTCCGATACGCCGCAACCACTGCTGCCGCTCGTCTGGGCGGGGCGCCGTGAGAACGGCGGCCCGGAACCAGATGAGCTACGGTCTCAGACGGATCACAGCCGGGGCCGGCCCGACGGTCCCCAGACCGTTGCCATGGGAGGGGGAGCCACTCTGCGGGTTCGGACACCGGAGGCGTACGCGTACAGCTCCCGGCCGCAGCCCTTGAAGCCGGGCCTCGGCCGCGCCGGCCGCCCAATCCACCTCGAGGCCACCGGCTACGCCCCCGTTTCGGGGGACCTCAGACCCCGAAGTAGAGCTCGAACTCGTAGGGGTTCGGGCGCAGCGACAGCGGGGCGATCTCCTTCTCGCGCTTGTACGCGATCCACGTGTCGATGAGGTCCTGGGTGAAGACCCCGCCGGCCTGGAGGAACTCGTTGTCCGCCTCGAGCGCCTCGAGGGCCTCCTCGAGCGAGCCCGGAGCCTTGGGGATGTCGCGGGCCTCCTCGACGGGGAGCTCGTAGAGGTCCTTGTCGATCGGGGCCGGCGGCTCGATGCGGTTGCGGATGCCGTCGATGCCCGCCATGAGCTGCGCGGCGAACGCGAGGTACGGGTTGGACGAGGGGTCCGGCGCGCGGAACTCGATGCGCTTGGCCTTCGGGTTCGAGCCCGTGATCGGGATGCGGATGCCGGCCGAGCGGTTGCCCTGCGAGTACACCATGTTGACCGGCGCCTCGAAGCCTTTCACGAGGCGCTTGTAGGAGTTCACCGTCGGGTTCGTGAACGCGAGGACCGCGGAGGCGTGCTTGAGCAGGCCGCCGATGTACCAGCGGGCGAGGTCCGAGAGGTTCGCGTAGCCCTTCTCGTCGTAGAAGAGCGGCTCGCTGCCGTTCCACAGCGACTGGTGGCAGTGCATGCCGGAGCCGTTGTCGCCGAAGATCGGCTTCGGCATGAACGTGACCGCCTTGCCCCACTCGAGCGCGGTGTTCTTGATGATGTACTTGAACTTCTGCAGGTCGTCGGCCGCGCGGACGAGGGTGTTGAAGCGGTAGTTGATCTCCGCCTGGCCGGCGGCGCCGACCTCGTGGTGCGAGCGCTCGACCTCGAGGCCCGCGGCGTCGAGGGCGAGGCACATGGCATCGCGCAGGTCGGCCTGGTGGTCGACCGGGGCCACGGGGAAGTAGCCGCCCTTGAACGGCGTCTTGTTCCCGAGGTTGCCGCCCTCCTCCTCGCGGCCGGAGTTCCAGGGGGCCTCGATGGAGTCGACCTTGTAGAAGGATCCCTGCGGGGAGGACTCGAACTGGACGTTGTCGAAGACGAAGAACTCGGCCTCGGGCGCGAAGAACGCGGTGTCGGCGATCCCCGTCGAGGCGAGGTAGGCCTCGGCACGCTCGGCCACGCCGCGCGGGTCGCGGTGGTAGGGCTCTCCCGTGCGCGGGTTGACGATGGAGAAGTTCAGGGCGAGGGTCTTCTCGACGCGGAATGGGTCCACGAACGCGGTCGTCACGTCCGGGATGAGCTGCATGTCCGACTCGGCGATGCCCTGGAAGCCGCGGATCGAGGAGCCGTCGAACGCGGCCCCATGGACGAAGAACTCCTCGTCGGCCGTCTTGGCCGGGATGTTGAAGTGCTGCTGGACGCCGGGCAGGTCGGTGAAGCGGATATCGACGAACTTGACGTCTTCGTCCTTGATGAACTTGAGTGCTTCTTCCGCGTTCTTGAACATCTCTCTCCTTTGATCATGCTGGGACGGGGCTGGATCCCCGTCCGGACGTGCCCGCGAGGGCGCCGCCGGGGAGGGCGGCCGCGGGGCCGTCGTCAGAGGGAGGGGACGGCTCGACTGCCTTCGCGGGCAAAGGCAGGAACCATCAGCCCGGAGGCGGTTCGCACAGACGTCCTGGGTGGCACGGCAGCGCAGGCGGGATCCATCGCCGTCACCGACGCTACATGCCGATCCTCCTGCGGGCACACTGTGACGGGAGCGTCGGCCACGACCCGTCTCCCGAGGACGGTCGGGCTGCGATGCCTGCCCCTGCGGGGGATTCTCCTTAGAGAAGTCTTAGAGTCCTCTGGACAGGATGTGCCCATGACATCCTCCGAGTTCGCGTCCCCGGGACGGCGCGCCGCGCAGTCCCGGCGCAGCCGCCTGGCCATCCTCCCGAGCCCGCGCCACTGGATCCTCGTCCCGCTCGTGCTGGGCCTCGCTGTGCTGGTCTTGGGCTTCGTGGCCAAGGCCCCTGCCTTCACGGGAGCCGAGCTGACCGTCGTGCAGTCCATGAGCACCGGGCATGTGGGCTGGCTCGGCGTGCTCTCGCTTGCCGTGGAGCAGATCCTCGGCCCGAAGGGCGCGGCCGTGATCCTGGTGGTGCTGCTGGGCGTCCTCTGGTTCGCCCGCAGGACCCCTGTCGATGCCCTTGCCGTGGTCTCGACCACGGGATTCGGCTGGGTGTCCAGCCTTGTCTTCAAGTACTCGGTGGACCGTCCGCGTCCCGACCCGGCCCTGCTCGCGGATCCGCTCTCGACGGCCATGGACCCGAACAGCTTCCCGAGCGGTCACGTGTGCTTCGCGGTCTCGCTCACGCTCGCGCTGTTCTTCCTCTTCCGTCACAGGCGGTGGGGCCGGTGGGTCCTCGTGGCCGGGATGGGGTTCTCTGTCCTCGTGGCGCTCTCCCGGCTGTACTTGGGCGTCCACTACCCGACTGATGTGGTTGCCCCGTTCCCTGCCTCCGTCGCGGGGGTCGTCCTGTGGTGCGGGCTCTGGAACCGGTTCGTGGCTCCGGTCGTGCTCCGCCTGCCCTTCGTGGCACGCCTCGAGTCCCTCTGACCGGTCGCAGGCGGACCGGCCGCCCTAGACGATGAGCGTCCGGGCCGCGGCGACGAGCGCGACTGCGGCTGAGGCGGTGGCGACGGTCGCGGCGAAGTGCCCGAGGGCCGGGACCGGGGCCGGGATTCCGGTGCCGGGGGCGAGCAGCCGGATGGTGGCGCTGGCCCCGGCATAGGAGGTCAGGGAGCCGCCGAGCAGGCTGAGGGATATGGCCGAGGGAACGCTTGCGAGGTACACGGGCAGTCCGAAGACGACGCCGAGGGCGAAGGCGCCGAGGAGTTCCGTCAGCCAGATGCGGGCCGCGGCAGCGTCGGGCGGGAGTGCGCGCTGGATGAGGATCCGCAGGACCGCCCCTCCCAGCGCTCCGGCCGCGAGCAGCAGGTAGGAGCGCGCGTCATCCTGCGGCATCTGGCCGGCGAGGACGGAAGCCGCGGCGGCCCCGCCGGCCAGCGGCGCAGCGGCGGTCATGGGCGCCCGGGCCGGAGGGCCGGTGCGAGCAGGACGGAGGCGAGCATCCATGCAGCGGCGTAGGCGAAGGCGGTGGTCGGTCCGAGGGCGGCCCAGAGCACTCCGGCGACGAGGGTGGCGCCGAGGTCGCCTGCGGACTGGACGAGGCCGAGGATGCCGTAGCCGTTGCCGCGGAGCCGGTCCGGGAGGGCGATGGCGACCGAGGCGGTCTCTGCGGTCTCGGCGAGTCCGATGCCGACGCCCGCGAGGATGAATGCGACCAGCGGCGCCGCCCAGCCGGCGGGCCCGAGGGCGAAGAGCGCGTACGCGAGGACGTAGGCGGCCGCGCCGGCGGCGAACACGCTTCGGGCGCTGATGCGGTCCACGAGGTGCCCCCCGGCCAGCGCGGCGAGGGCGGCGACGGCGTTGTGCAGGGAGTAGAGGACGATGGCCAGGGAGACGGCGGCGGCCGGGGCGAGGCCGCCGCCTTCGATCAGCCCGGTGGCGCGGAGGATGAGCAGGGTGGTGGCGAGGTTGCCGAGTTCGAAGCAGGAGACCGGGAGCAGTGCCTTGGCGGCGCCCGTGCGGGCCAGTTCGCCGAGGTTGAAGCTGAGCGTCCTGCGCGCTGCGGGGGCTTGGAGGGCCCTTCTGGCCTGGCGGGCGGCGAGGGCGATCGCAGCGACGGCGAAGATGCTGGGGATGAAGGAGAGCACGATCGCGGTGCGCACCCCGAGGAGCCCGACGAGGGCGGCGGCCAGGAGCGGTCCGAGGACGGCCCCGGCGTTGTCCCCGGCGCGTTCGACCCCTGCTGCGCGCCCGTAGGCGGTGCGGGGGGCGATGGAGGCCAGCAGGGTGTCCCGGGCCGGTGACCGGACGCCGCGGGAGGCCCAGGCGAGGCCGCGCAGGACGGCGACCTGCCATACGGCGGTGGCCAGGCCGATCGCGGCGGTGGCGAGGGCGGTGAGGAGGTAGCCGCCCGAGGCGACTCTTGCCCGGCGCGAGGGCTCGTTCGAGAGGGGGCCGCCGGCGAGCTTGCTCAGCCCGGTGAGGGCGTCGGAGACTCCTTCGATGGCCCCGAGGGCGGCGGGCCCTGCGTGGAGGGTTGAGCCGAGGAAGGATGGGAGCAGGGAGGTCGCCATCTCGTGGCCGGAGTCGCTGAAGAACGAGGCGGCGCCGACGCCGAGGATGCCCCGGTTCAGCCATCCGCCTCGCTCCGTTGTGGTCGGCTTGGCCATTGGTCGTCGTCCTTTCGGCTGGTGTCCGGCGGCGCGGCGCGCCTGGTTCAGGGTGCGGCGAGGAGCATTCCGGCTGTTGCCGCGAGCACGGCTGCGGCGAGGGTTCCGAGCGCGTTCAGGGCGGCGGTGGCGGGCCTGTTGGCCTGGATGAGGCGGATGGTCTCGACGCTGGCGGTGCTGAAAGTGGTGTAGCCGCCGAGGAAGCCGGTTCCGGCGATGGCCTGCAGTTCGGGGGGCGCCCCGCGGAGGGTGGCGCCGGCGATGAGGCCGAGCAGGAACGAGCCGCTGATGTTGATCAGGATGGTCCCCACGGGCAGGGCCGTGCGGACCCGGGCCCGGATGAGTCCGTCGAGGATGAAGCGTGCGGCGGCCCCCAGGCCGCCCGCGAGGCCGAGCAGGGCAACTGTCAGGGGAGTCATCGCGTGCTCCTGGCGTGGTGGTAGGCGGCGGCCCAGATCCCCAGTGCGGCCGCTGCGGCGCCTCCTAGCAGGGTCGCGGCGAGGTACCCGATGCCTGCGGCAGTCCGTCCGGCGGCGAGGAGGCGGTCGGCGTCCACGGCGAAGGTGCTGTAGGTCGTGAAGGCGCCCAGGAACCCGGTCCCGGCCAGCAGCCGTGCCACCCGCAGGCCGCCCTGGTCCGGGCCGCGGCGGGCGAGTGCCTCGAGCAGGATTCCGAGGGCGGCGGCCCCGGCCAGGTTGATGACCAGGGTGGGCAGCGGCCAGCCTCCGGGTGCGGGCAGGGCGAGCCCGAGCCCGTACCGGGCCAGGGCGCCGGCGAGGCCGCCCAGGACGACGATGAGGATGAACCCCGGGTGCAGGTGGAGGGGCCTGTCGGGGCGCCGGATGCCGAGGGTGCCGGCGTCGGTGTCGACGTCGGGTTCGGCGGGGGCGGGGGGCGCCGGCTCCCTCCTGTGGGGCTGTGGGTCCATCAGGCCTCCCCGTGGCGGTGTCGCCGGTGGTGGTGCTGGCCGAGGGGGATGACGACGACCGGCCGGTCCTGCCGGTGGGCGAGGCGGACGGCGACGGAGCCTGCGATGCGCTCCTCGAAGCGTGCGTCGAGCCCGTGCTCGCGGGTGCCCACGACGATGAGCGAGGCCCCGACTTCCGCGGCGTAGGCGTCGAGGGCGTGGGCGGTCTCGCCGGAGAGCGCGGCGAACCGCCAGTCCACGCCCGTGCCCATGAGCTGGTCGCGGATTCCGTGGTAGAGGTCGGAGCGGAACCGGGCGGCGTCGTCGTCGACGATGTCCGGGTCGATCGGCAGCACCTCGACGCGGCCGCCGGGCTCGTGCTCGGCGAAGGTGGAGGGGTCGGCCCACGCGCAGACGAGCCCGACGCCGAGGCTGTGGGCCAGGTCTGCTGCCCGGTGGACCACGGCCAGGCCCTGTCCGGGGGTGACGCCGGCCAGCACGGGTCCGCTGAGGCGGCGGGGCCGGTGGCCGCCGTCGTCGGGGCTGGGCAGGGCGGCGTCCTCGTGGCGGTGCTCAGGCATGGTCTCGGCCCTCCGTCAGCCGGGGGAGGCCGTAGGGGAGTCCGGGGTTATCGGCGGCGATCTCCAGGAGGCGGTTGTACTTCGCGGTCCGCTCGCCGCGGGCCGGGGCGCCGGACTTGAGCTGGCCGCAGCCGGCTCCGACGGCGAGGTCGGCGACGAAGGTGTCCTCGGTCTCCCCGGAGCGGTGGGAGACCATCGCCCCGAAGCCGCCCCGGGCGGCGGCCGTGAGTGTCTCGAGGGTCTCGGTGACGGTGCCGGCCTGGTTGGGCTTGATGAGCACGGCGGTGGCGGAGCGGGTGCGGATCGCCTCGCGGACCCGTTCGGCGTCGGTGACGAACACGTCGTCGCCGACGACCTGCACCCGGTCCCGCAGGGCTTCGGTGAGGGCGGCCCAGCCGGGGGCGTCGTCTTCGGCGAGGGGGTCCTCGAGGCTCCAGATCGGGTAGTCGCCGATGAGGCGGGCGTAGTAGTCGGTCATCTGCTCGGAGGTGAGGGTGCTGCCGGCAACCCGGTAGGCGGTGCCGTCGTGGAAGGAGTTCGCAGCCGGGTCCAGGGCGATGGCGACGCCGTCCCGGCCCGCGGCCAGCCCGGTGTCGGCGATGGCGCCCATGATCAGCTCCAGGGCTTCCTCGGGGCGGGCGATCTGGGGGGCGAAGCCGCCCTCGTCGCCGAGGCCTCCGGCGAGGCCCTTGCGCTTCAGGCTGGCCCCGAGGGCGTGGTAGACCTCCGCTCCCCACCTCAGGGCCTCCGGGTAGTCGGGGGCGCCGAGGGGGGCGACCATGAACTCCTGGAAGTCCAGGGGGTTCGCGGCGTGCTGGCCGCCGTTGAGGACGTTGAAGTGCGGCACCGGCAGCCGCGGCTGCTGTCCGAGGACCTCGGCGATCCACGCGTGCAGCGGGGCGCCGGCGCGGGAGGCGAAGGCACGGGCCAGTGCCATGGAGACGGCGACGGTGGCGTTGCCGCCGAGTCGGGCCTTGCCGGGGGTGCCGTCGAGGGCGATCAGGGCGCGGTCTGCGTCGGCCAGGCTCGACCACGGCCGGGAGGTGAGCAGGTCTGCGATCTCGCCGGTGACGCCGGCCACAGCGGCCGTGACGCCCTTGCCGGAGTAGGCGGGGCCGCCGTCGCGGAGTTCGACGGCCTCGTGGGCTCCGGTCGAGGCGCCGGAGGGGGCCGTGGCGGCGCAGACGTGCCCGTCGGTGCCCTGGATCCATACCCGCACGGTGGGGTACCCGCGGGAGTCGAGCACCTGCAGCGCCCTGACGCGTTCGATTTCCAGCTCGCCCATCTCTGCTCTCCTGTCCGTTGTTCCTGCTGGTGTCCTTGTCCGTGCCCGCCGCCCGGGATGGGGCCGGGTCCTCATGTGCCGCCCTCGGCGGCGATGCGTGCAGCCCCTGCATGGGCGGCCTCGGGGTCGAGGTAGGCCCCTGCCCGTGCCGTCGGCTCCATGTCCTCGGTGAACCGGTAGAGGAGGGGCTGCCCGGTGGGGATGTTCAGGGCCTCGACCTCGTCGGCGCCCAGGGAGCCGATGACCATGCACAGGGCGCGCAGTGTGTTCCCGTGCGCCACGACCAGGGTCACGCCTCCGCCGCGGAGGGCCGGGACGAGGCGGGCGTGCCAGAAGCGCCGGACGCGCTCGGCGACCTCGGCGAGGGACTCGGTTGCGGGCACGGCCTCGGGGGGCAGGGCGGCCATGGCGGGGCTGGCCCGGATGGCGGCGAGCTGATGGGGCGGCATCGGCGGCGGGGCGCCGTCGTAGGAGCGGCGCCATGCTGTGAAGGCCGATGGCCCGAGCTCCTGGAGCACCTGGGCCCGGGCCTGCCCGGTGAGGGACCCGTAGCTGCGTTCGTTCAGCTCCCACGCCTCGGTGCAGGGAACGCCGGGAGTGCCCAGACAGGCCAGGACCGTCCTGGCGGTCTCGGCGGTCCGGCGCAGCGTGGAGGTGAAGACGGCGTCCACGCGCAGGTCCGCCGCGGCCATGAGGTGCGCGGCCGCGCGGGCTTCGGTGTACCCGGCGCCGGTGAGGTGCGGGTCGAGCAGGCCGGTGAACCTGCCTTGGGCGTTCAGGGCGCTCTCGCCGTGGCGCAGCAGCACGAGTGCTCCGGGCACAGTCCACCTACCTCTCCGCGAAGGGGTAGGAACCATCGGCCACCGTGGCGGTTCGGGCACCTCTGGGGTGTCCAGGCGGGATCCATCGCCGTCACCAGACCCTATCGGGCGTCCTCCTTCCTGGTCCACATCCGTGCCCTGTGTCGCGTCACTGTGAGAGCGCCAGGGGCGGGCCCCAGCCGGCGAAGAAGCCGAGGGCCTCGATCCAGGAGGCGTCCTCCTCCGGGCCTGCGGGCGCGCCGCGCTCTGTCATGGACTCGGTCAGGCGCAGCATGCGGGAACGGATGGCCCGCAGTCTGGCGGCCACCGCGCCGCGCACGGTCTCCTCCAGGGGCCCCAGGGCGGCGAGGTGGGCCCTGCACCTCCGCACGGGGTCCTGCTGTCCCCTGTCGGGGTCGGGGTCCGGGTCGGGGTCGCAGGCGGGGCAGACGCGCCCGCGCCACACGGGGGCGGTCTGGCGGCACCAGGCGCGGGTGTGCTCGAGGGTGTTCGCCTCGTCGGTGAGGGCGGCGGTGTCGGAGCCGGCATAGCCCATCCGCAGCCCGGTGTGCTCGGGACCGGCCATCTCGGTGCAGATCCGGCACGGCGCCGTGGGCACCAGGATCCTCTCCGGGTGGCGGTGCAGCAGGCCGGCCGGGCGGTCGAGGCCTGCGGCGACGTGCTCGAGCAGGTCCTCGTAGAGGATCGTGACGTCGAAGGGCTGGTGCCCCGCCCGGGCCCCGGCCCCGGTCTGCCAGAGTTCGATCTCCACGACCGCGTAGCCCCAGGTGTGCCTCGGGCACAGCCCCAGGGAGGCGCGCAGGATGCTGCGCAGGCCCGGTTCCATGATGTCCCCGTGCACGAAGGACCACAGCTGGCGCACCTCCTCCGGCTCCAGGACGAGGGGGCCGGTGGGCGGCAGCAGTGCCGGGGGGTCCGTCCGGGACTGCCGTGCAGCGGTGTTGCGGGTGTCCTCGCTCATGCCTGCTGGTCTCCTTCCTGCCCGCGGCCGGCGCGGGCGGCCTCGGGGGCGCCGAAGACGTCGCGGTAGAGGTCGGGGCCGTAGCTGGTGGTCTCGGGGGCGCCCGGGACGAGCCGGTAGGTGCGGTGCCCGTCGGGGGTCCGTTCGGCGCGCAGGAACACCGCCCCGGGGGGCTTCTGGCGGTGCAGGCGGTCCGAGAGGTGGTACATGTGGGTGACGAAGACCGGCCTGGCCCCGGCTTCGAGCAGGGCGCGCAGGATCTGGCGGGCGACCTCGGAGCCTTCGCGCTCGTTGGTGGAGGCGAAGGACTCGTTGAACAGCAGCAGGGACCCGGGGCGGGTGTGCTCGGCCAGGGCGCTCATGCGCACGAGCTCCTCGTCGAACTTCCCGCTCTGCAGGGCCGCATCCTCGGCGCGGGCGAAGTGGGTCAGCACGGTCGGGGCGAGGCTGGAGGCGAAGGCCTCGGCCGGGGCGAACATGCCGGCCTGGGCCATCACCTGCGCCGCTCCGATGCTGCGCAGCAGCGTGGACTTGCCGCCCTCGTTCGCCCCGGTGATGACGAGAAGCTGCACGCGCCCGGCATCGAGGTCGTTCCCGACCACGGCCCTGCCGCGGCGCAGGGCCAGGGAGGGGTCGTACAGGCCGCGGAAGGAGAGCCGTTCCGGCTCGGGACCGATGCGCGGGACGCAGACCGGCTCCCCCAGTGAGGCCAGGCGGGCGTGGAGGTTCAGGCAGCCGAGGTAGAAGGCGGCCTCGGTGCGCAGGTCCTCGAAGAAGGC
>NZ_DAIUJO010000075.1:0-18657 GCF_036848755.1 Sinomonas sp.
AGCGCCTGGAGAAGCGGGTGGGCCGATTCATGAGCATCCATGCCGGCATGGCCCATTCACCGGTGGTGATCGCCGCGTATCAGGGCATGCAGAAGGCCATCGCCGAGCACGGCACCTTCGACGCCCGCACCCGGGAGGCGATCGCCCTGGCCGTGGGCAACCAGAACGGCTGTGACAACTGCCAAGGAGCCCACACTGCCTCGGCCCGGAAGGCCGGGCTCCACGACGACCAGATCCTCGCCCTGCGCGCCGGGGAGGTCGGCTTCGATCCCAGGCTCGCGGCCCTGACCGAGGTCGCCCGGGCCGCCGCCGCGGACACCGGTTACGTGCCCGCGCCGGTCTGGTGCGCCGCCCTGCCCCTCGCCACCTGACCAGCACACTCAAGCCCGCCCGAACCAGGAAGGACCAGCCATGGCCGAAGCACCCGATGTCATCGTCTTCGACGTCAACGAGACCCTCTCCGACATGTCCCCCATGGGCCAGCGGTTCGCCGAGGCCGGAGCCCCGGCCCATCTGGCCAGACTGTGGTTCGCGACCCTCCTTAGGGAAGGGTTCGCCCTGGCCGCCGCCGGGGACGCCGCCCCCTTCGGCGAGATTGGCGCAGAGGTCCTCACTGGCCTCCTGGAGGGCGCCGGGGTGCCCGACCCAGCTGGCGCGGCCCGCCGCCTCGCCTCCTCCGTCGCCGACCTTCCCCTGCACGCCGATGTCCCGGACGGCGTCCGCGCGCTCCGGGCGGCCGGTCACCGCCTCGTGACCCTCACCAACGGCTCGGCCCAGGTCGCCCAGAAGCTCTTCGACACCGGCGGGATCAGGGACGAGTTCGAGGCACTGCTCTCCGTAGAGGACGCGCCTGCCTGGAAGCCGCACCCCTCCTCCTACCGGTACGCCGCCCAGCAGTGTGGGAGTCGGGAGGACGAGATGATGCTCGTCGCGGTGCACCCGTGGGACATCCACGGCGCAGCCCGGGCGGGCCTTCGCACCGCGTGGGTCAACCGCAACGGGGGCACGTACCCGTCCTATCTCGCGCAGCCCGAGCTGACTGTACACTCCCTGACCCACCTTGCCGCTGAGCTAGGCGCCGGCTGACCCGAGGGCCCCGGGTGGGCCGGCACCCAAGGGCAAAGTCCTAGCGTGCTGGGGTCCGGGGAGGTCCCGGGGTTGGCAGGAAGGAAAAGGGCACATGGCGGAATCCTGCAGCGCCCCGCCGGGCGCCGAGGAGATCCCCGCTGTCGAAGGCGGATCCGGGCTTCGCTATGCTTCCAGTGCGCGCAGGACGGCGTCGGCGACGATCCCGTAGCCCAGGTGGGGCAGGATGTCGCTGGCCCAGTCAGCGGCGGACCAGGTCCGGGGGTCGGTGACCTTCAGCAGCGTCATCGGCGCGTTCGCGGCCAGGAGGACGGCCGTGGTGGTGGCTGCGATGCCGGCTGCCCGCCCAGGCCTCCACCCAAGCGCGCGGGCGGCTGCGGCCAGGGCTCCGATGCCGATGCCTGCTCCCAGGCCCAGAAGGGGGCCGAGCCCGGCGGCCCTGTTCTGCTTCTGCTCGTCGTCGCCGGGGATGTCGGTACCGATGGCGTGGGCGAGGCGTCGGGCGGACTCCTCCGGGGTGCTGCTGGCGGGCCTGGCCCGGATGGCCATGTCCAAGTAGGTGATGGCGTTCAAGGCCGTGGTGCCGGCTGCGCCCGCGGCGGCGCCTGCTGCGATGGTGCGGGTGAAGGCGTTCATCGTCCTATCCTCTCTCCGAAGCGGCCTTGCGGGTCCCCGCAGCGGTGCGGCCTGTCCACCCGATGGGTGATGGATGGGCTGGGTATCCCGGGCTCAGCCGGCGGCGAGGCCCTTGTCCTTGAGCCAGGCGTCGGCGGCGGCCTTGGGGTCTTGCTCGTCATTCCTCAGTGAGATTCCTTTCTAAGGGGTGATGGTTGTGGCGACGGCGTCCGTGCGGTTCGCCAGATCGCCGTCGTTGGCCCGGACGCTCGTGTTTCCGGCTGTCAGATTCCTGAAGTCGTAGCAGGTGACGGCGGCTGTTCCGCCCGAGTTGACTCTCACACTCGGAGTGAATGCGGGCTGGCCTGTGGGGGTGTTGACGCGGGCCGGCGCGGACCATGTGGCGCCCGCGTCGGAGGAGGCAGAAATCGCCACCTGATCGAAGGCGAAGCCGGTGAAGCGTGCGTCCTGCCAGACCACGTGCGGCTCGTACTGGAACGACCAGCGTGGAGCGATCGTCTCCTCGCCCGCATCCGGCCCGCACGAATAGATCGGGCGATCCGAGGCGAATTGCGGGGCACCGGCTTCGAACACGGCGTCCTGGCCTATCCCACGAGCACCTGCAAGG
The DNA here is from genome assembly GCF_036848755.1 of Sinomonas sp. NCBI lineage: Bacteria > Bacillati > Actinomycetota > Actinomycetes > Micrococcales > Micrococcaceae > Sinomonas > Sinomonas sp. The sequence continues at coordinate 2,330 of NZ_DAIUJO010000075.1, forward strand.
GGACCTCGGCCTGGAGATTGGCGCCCAGTCGGGGACCCCATTGCGCGACGCCCAGCTGAGACACTCCGCTTCTGGGGAGCGCCGCAATAGGAGCGCTGCGGGTCACCTTGCGAGAATGGGCGCATGACCGAGCCGAAGAGTTCTGAGTCCAAGTTCACCCCTGAGGAGCGGGCCGCGATGAAGCAGCGCGCCAAGGAGCTGAAGGAACAGCAGAGCGCCGCGGAGGCCTTGAAGGCGGTTCTGGACAAGATCGCCGAGCTTGACGAGCCGGACAGGACGAACGCGGAGCGCATCCACGCGATCGTCACGGAGGTCGCGCCGTCGCTGAGCCCCAAACTCTTCTACGGCAGCCCCGGCTACGCGGATCCGCAGGGCAAGGTTGTCCTCTTCTACCAGGAGCGAGCGAAGTTCAAGGCGCGCTACGGCAATCTCGCGTTCTTCGGCGCCGCACAGCTGGACGAGGGCACCATGTGGCCCACCAGCTTCGCGATCACGGAAATCTCACCGTCCGACGAGAGGGTGATCGCCGAGCTGGTGCGGAAGGCCACACGCCAGCTCTGACCCGCGTCGACCCGAGACCGGCCCGGGGACCCTCACAGGGGCTCCCCGGGCCTCTGGATGTGAGCGCTCGGGATCGGCAGTCGGTGAACGCTCGGTGACGGCCCTGCCTGTCCGACGGCCGATTCCGGGACGCCGCATTCTTGGGCCACCCAAACCCTAGGGACGCCAGTGCGGACTCGTTGTGTGCGCGGGCTGCTCCCCCGCGGCTGACCCGAGGTTGCTGTCGGACGCCTGAGCTGCGTCCCCCTCTTGTCCCGCCGCTACTCAGTGTTACTATCTAGTGGTAGTCAGCAACACTGAGTAGCAGAGGGAGGCTCCGGTGGGCAAGCAGATGAGCGAAATGCTCAAGGGCACACTCGAGGGCGTCGTCCTCGCGATCCTGGCCGCGCAGCCGGCGTACGGCTACGAGATCACGGCACGATTGCGCGAGCAGGGCTTCTCCGAGATCGTCGAAGGCACCGTGTACGCGCTGCTGGTAAGGATCGAGCAGCGCGGCCTCGTAGACGTGGCAAAGGTCCCGTCCGAAAAGGGGCCGCCGCGCAAGGTCTACTCGCTCAACACACGGGGTGGCGATTACCTCGAAGATTTCTGGAGGACCTGGACCTTCCTCGCAGGGCGAATCGAACAGCTCCACAGCCAGATCGAACAGGCACAGGAAAGAGGAGAGTAGCCATGCCCGCAAAATGGATCGAAGCCCTCACCGGGTCGCTCGAGCAGAAGAAACAGTACAAGCAGTGCAAAGCCCGCCTCGAGGCCCTCCCCGAGCCCTACTGCACGGCCGCGAAGGCGTTCGAACGGTACTTCATGTACTACGGCGGCGTCACCGACGGCGACACCCTCATCAAGATGCTCGGTGACTTCGCCGACCTCTGGGAGCGCGCCGCCGTCGACGGAACGCCTGTGAGCGCGATCGTCGGAGACGACCCCGTCGAATTCGCCGAGACGTTCACCTCGGCCTACGGCGGTACGAGGTGGATCGACAAGGAACGCGCTCGGCTGGTGAAGGCGATCGAGGATGCGAAGGCGGACGGACGGAGATGACCACCGACCCGGCCATCCGCGTCGAGGGCATCGAGAAGTCGTTCGGAGACCTGCACGTGCTGCGAGGCGTCGACTTCGAGGTGAGGGCAGGGAGCATCTTCGCGCTGCTCGGCTCCAACGGTGCAGGCAAGACCACGCTGATACGGATCCTGTCGACGCTGCTGAAGGCCGATGCGGGCACGGCCACGGTGTACGGTTTCGATCTCGCCGCACACCCCGACGACGTACGCGAGTCGATCAGCCTGACTGGCCAGTTCGCCGCGGTCGATGAAGTGCTCACCGGCCGGGAGAACCTCGTGCTCATCGCCAGGCTGCGCCATCTGAAGCACCCTGGTGAGGTCGCCGACGACCTGCTCGCCCGCTTCTCGCTCACCGATGCGGGGAACCGCAGGGTTTCGACGTACTCGGGCGGCATGCGACGGCGGCTTGACATCGCGATGAGCCTGATCGGTAACCCACCGATCATCTTCCTCGACGAACCCACCGCGGGACTCGACCCCCAATCGCGCATCGACGTGTGGCAGACCATCAGGCAACTCGCTGGTCGGGGCACGACCGTGCTGCTCACGACGCAGCATCTCGACGAGGCCGAGCAGCTCGCCGACCGGATCGCGATCCTGCACCAGGGCACGATCATCCAGAACGGTACCCTCGCCGAACTCAAGCAGCTCCTCCCGCCCGCCAAAGTGGAGTACATCGAGAAGCAGCCCTCCCTCGAGGACATCTTCCTCGCCCTCGTCGGTAGCACGGGCGGGACCGGCACCGCCCACGACCAGGGCGGCGACCGCACGGTCCCCGCAGGAAAGGAATCCCAATGACCACCCACGTCCTCGGCGACACCCGCGTCCTGACCGGCCGCTCGCTGCACCACATCCTCCGCAGTCCCGACACGATCATCACCACCGCGGTCACCCCGATCGCGCTGATGCTGCTGTTCGTGTACGTGTTCGGCGGCGCGATCAACACCGGATCTCGCGAGTCGTACGTCAACTACATGCTCCCCGGCATCTTGCTCATCACGATCGCCTCCGGCATCGCATACACCGCATACCGGCTGTTCCTGGACATGCAGGGCGGCATCTTCGAACGCTTCCAGTCCATGCCGATCGCCAGGTCTAGCGTGCTCGGGGCGCACGTGCTCACGTCCTTGGCCGCAAACCTAGTCTCCGTCGCGATCGTTATCGGCGTCGCTCTGATCGCGGGGTTCCGCACAGGAGCATCCGTCGCCGCCTGGCTCGCCGTCGGTGGCATCTTGGTCCTCTTCACCCTCGCGCTGACCTGGATCGCCGTGATCGCCGGTCTCTCGGCGAAGACCGTCGACGGCGCGAGCGCGTTCAGCTACCCCCTGATCTTCCTGCCGTTCATCAGCTCGGCGTTCGTGCCCACCGACTCGATGCCCGGCCCGGTCGCATGGTTCGCCGAGAACCAGCCTGTGACCTCCATCGTGAACACCATCCGATCTCTGCTCGCACAGGAACCCGTCGGCGGTGACATCTGGATCGCCCTCGCATGGCTCGTCGGGATCCTCGCCGTCGGCTACGCGTTCGCGATCACCGTCTACCGTCGAAAGATCCGCTGAGGCCCGGCGCCGCTCGCCCCCACAGGGCGCCTATCGCACAGGAATCGGCCCTGCCACCCCGAAGCTCACCGAGGCTGGTCTCCCGTGACGGATCCGCTTGGTGCAGGACGTCCGGTGATGCCCTTCGCGAAAGGGCTCTCACTTTTAGAATATTGCGCCGGCGGAGGCTTGCCGCAAGCCCGGTGGCGACCAATACCCTGATCCAGCGTGCTCTCTGGAGTGGGCGAGGAAGGCGCTGGCAAATGATCGATGTGATTGTCGTTGGCAGCGGGCCAGCCGGGATGATGCTTGCCGGAGAGCTGGCGCTGGCGGGCGTCGAGGCGACTGTCGTGGAGCGCCGCCTCGCCACCGCCGGGTTCATACCCTGCTGGATCGACCAGCACGGCATCCCGCACCCCCACGGCGACGATGAGACCGGCCGCCGGGTGGCGGCCTACGTCGAGAAGATCTCGCGAGCAGAGGGCTTCGACACGGGCTTCGAATGGAAGGACGGCAAGGTCCAGGTCCTGCCCCCGGCGTAACCCCGGAATGAGGTGCACCTCACTGCACCAAGAACGTTCGTCGCTGGTCGATGGCGACATCGATGAGCAGCGCACGCGGGCGCAGGAGACGGAGATGGTCGCGCGAGGCAACCCGCACACGCTGCCGGCCAAGGACCGCTGCTCGCCTGCGCTAGGAGTTGCTAAGAGCCGGCTCGCGCGAAGCTGTGCGCCGCCACGATCTGTGCCGCGCCCTCCGAGGCGAAGAACCGCAGCACCTCGAGCGCCTCGGCGCGGTTGTCCGACGTCGTCGCGACCGCGCCCGCGAAGACGGTGTCGATCGCACAGTCAGGCGGCAGCACACCGAGGATGCGAACGCCGGGCTGCCCCGCGAGCTCGCTGAGCTGCTGGAACCCGAGGTCGACCTCGCCCTCAGCGAGCGAACGGGCGACCGGGATGCCCGGACGCGCCTGGACCATCCGCGGCCCAAGCTCTTCGCCAAGTCCCCAGCCATCGATCATCTTCACGAGCGCGACGCCGCTAGGGCCGGTCGAGTAGCCGATACGACCGGCCTGCTGCAGAGCGGCTCGCAGGCCCGCGGCGTCCGGGAACGCGTAGGCGCCGTCGTGGGTGGCAGGGACGTCGGACCCGGCCGGGACCGCGACCGCGACCTGCGACGACATGAGCGGCGTCACCGAATCCGCCACGACGTGCCCGTCGTCGGCGAGCCTCCGCAGCGCGCCCAGGGCGAGGAAGACCAGGTCGAGCTGCTCGCCCTCTGCCACCCGCTTGGCCGCATCGACGCCGCCGACCGACTCGAGCTCCACCTCGGGCAGGCCCGCCTCGCTCGCGGCCGCCGCCAGGTCGGTGAGGACGTGGCGGGTCGCCATCGAGGAGATCCCCCTCATGCGGCGTCCTCGAAGGACTCCGCGTCGACCTCGCGGGACGCGGCCGGCGCGTAGCGGGGACCCGACACGGTAGAGGTTCCGATGAGCTCACTCGCGCGGGCGAGCAGCCCGGCGTCGACCTTGAGATCCGCGGCGCCCTGGTTCTCGCCGAGATGATCCAGTCGGGTCGTCCCCGGGATCGGCACCACGTGCTCACCCCGGGAGAGCACCCACGCGAGTGCTAGCTGCCCCGGGGTGCAGCCGGCCTCCGCCGCCAGCGCCCGCCACTGAGGCAGCAGCGCCGCGTTGGCGGCCCAGTGCTCCGGCTGAAAACGCGGCATTCCCCGCCTGATGTCCTTCGGCGTGAACCCCGCTGGGTCGTCGAAGCCATCACTCAGGAAACCCCTCGCGAGCGGCGAGAACGCCACCAGTGCGACCCCGCTCTCGCGGGTCGCGTCGAGCATGCCGAGCTCGGGGTTGCGACTCCACAGCGAATACTCGTTCTGCACCGCAGCGATGGGAGCGACAGCCTGTGCCTCGCGCAGGCGTTGCACGGACACCTCGGAGAGTCCGATGGCGCCGATCTTGCCGGCGGCCACCATCTCAGAGAGCGCGCCAACGCTCTCCCCGATGGGCACCTGCTTGTCCCACCGGTGCAGGTAGTACAGGTCGATGCGCTCGACGCCGAGGCGCCCGAGCGATGCGTCGACCTGCGCGCGCAGCGTCTCGGGTCTCCCGTCGATCACCTTGACGCCGTCGACCATCGCCATGCCGCACTTGCTGGCCAGCAGCACTTCGTCGCGGCGCCCCGCGATCGCCCGCCCGACCAGCTCTTCGTTGCGTCCGCCGCCGTAGAGCGTGGCGGTATCGAGCATGCGCACGCCCGCGTCGAGCGCCGAGCGCAGGAACGCCACACCGTCCTCGACCGACGGAGGAACCCCGTAGGCGTGGCTCAGCGACATGCAGCCGAGGCCGATCTTCGGCAGGATCACGCCAGCTGCTCCTCGAGCTCACCGAGCACACGGTAGCAATCGATGACCTGACGGACCGAGGAGTTCGGCTCGCGGCCCTCGCGGATCGCGCTGACGAACTCGCGGTCCTGCAGCTCGATGCCATTCATGCTGACCGCCACCCTGGACACGTCGATCTGCTCGTCCTTGCCGGTGTACAGGTCGTCGTAGCGCGCGATGTAGGTGGCGGTGTCGCCGATGTAGCGGAAGAAGGTGCCGAACGGGCCGTCGTTGTTGAACGACAGGGACAGCGTGCAGATCGCCCCGGTCTCGCTCTTGAGCTGGATCGACATGTCCATGGCGATGCCGAGCTCGGGATGGATCGGACCCTGGATCGCGTTCGCCTGCACGATCTTGCCCGCTTGGTAGGCGAACAGGTCGACCGTGTGGGCTGCGTGGTGCCACAGCAGGTGGTCGGTCCAGGAACGGGGTTCGCCCTTGGCGTTCGTGTTCGTGCGGCGGAAGAAGTACGTCTGCACGTCCATCTGCTGCACGTTGAACTCGCCCGCGACGATGCGGTTGTGGACGAGCTGGTGCGAGGGGTTGAAGCGCCGCGTGTGGCCGACCATCGCGACGCGGTCCGAAGCCTCGGCGGCGGCGAGGGTCGCCTCGGCGTCGGCCAGAGAGTCCGCGAGCGGGATCTCGACCTGCACATGCTTGCCCGCCTTGAGCACCTCCTGCGTCTGCGAGGCGTGCAGACCCGTGGGGGTGGCGAGGATGACGGCGTCAACGTCGTCGCGCTCGAGCACAGCGTCGAGCCCGACGACCGCATTGGCGACGCCGTACTTCGCGGCGACGCCGTCCGCCTTCTCCTGCGAGGTGGCGCTGACGACGGTGACCTCGGCGTCCTCGATCTCCTTGAGGCCATCAAGATGCTTCATGCCGAAGGCGCCGTTGGCGCCGACGACCGCGACGCGGATCTGGTCAGTCATTCGTTTCTCTCCTCAGGTAGGTGAAGGATCAAGCGCTCGGGGCGGGCGCGGCGGCCGCCTCGCGGACGTCGGCTGCGCCCTGCTGGGCAGCCTCTCCAAGGGCCCCGACCGGGTTCGAGATGACGAGGTGCCCGACGGCCGTGTTCGACGCCGGCACATGGTAGAACCGGTGGTCGACGGAGGGCGCCTCCCCGCCGAACTGGTCGTCCATGGCGCCGCGGGCGATCAGCCAGTCCACGAGCTCGATGCCCTCGGAGCCCGCCTCGTCCACGTACTCCATGTGATCCCACTCGGTCAGGCCCAGCGGGTCGGCGATGAGGTGGTCGAGGAACGCGTTGTCCCACTCCTCGTTGATGAGGCCGGCGCGCGGACCCTGCAGCTGGTGGCTCATGCCGCCAGTGCCCCAGATCTGCACGTTGATTTCCGGGCCGTCCCACTTGTCGAGGGCGCGGCGCAGGGCCTTGCCGAGCTCATAGCAGCGGCGGCCGGAAGGCACCGGGTACTGCACCACGTTGACGGCCAGCGGGATGACCTTGCACGGCCACTCCTTGACGTCGCCGAAGACGAGCGAGAGCGGCACGGTGAGCCCGTGGTCCACGACCATCTCGTTGACGAGGGTGAGGTCGAAGTCGTCCTGGATGACCGACTGCGCGATGTGCGCGGCGAATTCCGGGTAGCCCTTCACGTCCGGAACCGGGCGGGGGCCGTAGCCCTCGTCGGCGACGGGGTACTCGACGCCCGTGCCGAGCACGAAGGTCGGGATGATGGAGGAGTCGAACGCCGTCGCGTGGTCGTTGTAGACGAGGATGACGACGTCGGGCGTGTTCTCCTTGGCCCACTTCCGGGTCCACTCGTAGCCGTCGAAGACCTTCTTCCAGTACGGCTCCTCGGTCTTGCCGAGGTCCATTGCGGCACCGATGGCCGGGACGTGCGAGGTGAACAGCGCCGACGTGTACTTCGCCGGGGCGTTCTCGCGCATGGTCTCGGACTTCTCGCGGGGCCCGGGCGGGACCCAGCCGTCGAGGTCCTTGGCGCGGTTGCCCTCGGGGCGGCGCCCGCCTGAGATCATCATGTCGCGGTAGGCGGCCTCGGACATGCCCGTCATGGAGCCGGCCATCTGCTGGAAGCTCAGGCCATGGGTCGCGCCGATCTTGCTCAGGAAGTAGATGTTGCCGCCCTCGGCCATCATGGCGTTGAGGTCCATGTCGAGCACGGCCTGGCGCTGCTTCGGCGAGAGGGGCCACTCGTCGAGGTACGCCTCGCGGTCGGCCAGGTAGCGCTCGCGGTTCTCGGGCTTCATCAGCGACATGGAGAACTGGTTCAGGTGGTATCCCTTGCGGGCCATCTCTGCGTCGAAGATGATCGTGCCGGGAACCTGCTTGTACGGCTTGTCGAGTGCCATGTCATGCTCCTTCGGGCCAGTAGAGGCGACGGGGGTTGTCCACGAGCAGCCGCTGCTGGAGCTCCGCCGTCGTCGCGATCTGGGGGATGTAGTCGACCAGGAGCCCGTCGTCGGGCATGTGGTCCTTGAGGTTGGGGTGGGGCCAGTCGGTACCCCACAGGACGCGGTCGGGGAACTCCTCGACCACGCGACGGGCGAATGGCACCACGTCGGTGTAGGCGTGCTGCTCGCCGCCCAGGGCGCGCGGCCCGGTGGCGCTCAGCCGTTCGGGGCAGGAGACCTTGGTCCAGACATTCGGGTTCTCACGCATGAAGCGCAGGAACAGCTCGAACTCCGGTCCATCCGGGTCCTTCGTCACGTCGGGGCGGCCCATGTGGTCGACCACGACATCGGTCTTGATGCTGGAGAAGAAGTCGTAGAGGTCGGGCAGGTCCGGCGCCTCGAAGTAGATCACGACGTGCCAGCCGAGCGGCGCGATCTTCTCGACGATCTCCTCGAGCGAGTCGGTGGGGACCCGGTCGACGAGGCGCTTGACGAAGTTGAAGCGCACGCCGCGGACACCGGCTTCGTGCAGCTCGGCGAGCTGCTCCTCGGTCACGTCGCGGCGGACGGTCGCGACGCCGCGCGCCCGCCCGCCGCTGCGGCGGAGCGCGTCGACCAGCGCGCGGTTGTCGGCACCGTGGCAGGTCGCCTGGACGATCACGTTGCGGTCGAAGCCGAGGTGGTCGCGCAGGGCGAAGAGCTCCTCCGCGGAGGCGTCGCAGGGCGTGTACTTCCGCTCGGGGGCGTAGGGGAACTCGGCGCCTGGGCCGAACACGTGGCAGTGGGCGTCGACCGCGCCGTCAGGCAGGCGGAAGGTTGGCTTGGAGGGGCCCTCGTACCAGTCGAGCCACCCGGCGGTCTTCTCGAAGCCGCCCGTCGTCTTTCCGTGCGCCATCGTCAGTTCTCCACGTACTCGAGGCCAGCGGCAGCGAGCGGCTCGCGCATGCCGTAGAGGTCGAGTCCCAGCACGCCCTCGCGGAACTTCTGGCGCTTCGACTCCTCGTTGTCCTCGCGCTTCTGGCTGGCCTCGGCGACCGCGCCGACCAGTTCGCGCGGCACGACGACGACGCCGTCCACGTCCGCGACGACGACGTCACCCGGGTTGACGAGCGCGTTCGCCACGACAACCGGGACGTTCACGGAGCCGAGCGTAGCCTTGACCGTGCCCTTGGCGTTGATGGCGCGGGAGAACACCGGGAAGTCCATCTTCTCGAGGTCCGCCACGTCGCGGACGCCGCCGTCGATCACCAGGCCCTTGCAGCCGCGCGCGCTCAGCGACGTGGCGAGCAGCTCGCCGAAGAAGCCGTCCTCGCTCTCCGTGGTGCAGCCGGCGACGATCACGTCCCCCTCCTGCACCTGTTCGGCGGCGGCGTGGAACATCCAGTTGTCGCCAGGCTGCAACAGCACAGTGACGGCCGGCCCACAGAGCTTGGCGCCCGTGTAGACCGGGCGGATGTAGGGGCGAAGAAGGCCAACGCGGCCCATCGCCTCATGGATCGTCGCGACGCCGAACTTCGAGAGGCGTGCCACGTCCTCGGGGTCGGGACGCTCTATGTTCGTGTGGATCAGTCCGAGGTTGTTCAGTCGCATGGGGTTCCTCCTCTTTAGAGCCCGCGGGCGGTCAGGGCGCGGTCAAGGCGCGGGTACACGCGGCGGGCATTGGCTTCGAAGACCTGCGCGCGCTGCGCGTCGGTCAGGCTCTCGGTGGCATCGACGTACCGCTTCGTGTCGTCGAAGTAGTGGCCGGTGCGGGGGTCGACGTCGCGGACGGCGCCGATCATCTCGCTCGCGAAGAGGATGTTGGCCGTCGGGACGACCTTCGTCAGCAGGTCGATGCCGGGCTGGTGGTAGACGCAGGTGTCGAAGAAGACGTTGTTCAGCAGGTGCTCTTCGAGCTCCGGCTTGCCGAGCGCCATGGCGAGACCGCGGAACCGGCCCCAGTGGTACGGCACCGCGCCGCCGCCGTGCGGGATCACGAGCTTGAGCTCGGGGAAGTCGCGGAACAGGTCGCCCTTGAGCAGCTGCATGAAGGCGGTCGTGTCGGCGTTCAGGTAGTGGTCTCCGGTGGTGTGGAAGACCGGCTTGCAGGAGGTGCTCACGTGCACCATCGCAGGGATCTCGTACTCGACGAGCTTCTCGTAGATCGGGTACCAGGACCGGTCGGTCAGCGCCGGCGCCGTCCACTTGCCGCCGGAGGGATCGGGGTTGAGGTTGACCGTGACGGCGCCGAGCTCTTCGACGGCCCGGGTCAGCTCGGCGACAGTGCTGGCCGGGTCCTCGCCCGGTGACTGCGGCAGCATGGCGCCCATGAGGAACCGGTCGGGGAAGAGCTCGCTCACCCGAGCGCACAGGTCGTTGCAGATACGGGCCCAGGTCTTGCTGACCTTGAGGTCGCCGATGTGGTGGGCCATGAAGGAGGCGCGCGGGCTGAAGACCGTGATGTCGCTGCCGCGCTCGTTCATGAGCCTGAGCTGGTTCGCCTCGATGGTTTCGCGGATGTCGTCGTCGGAGATCTTCAGGGTCGCCGGATCCGGGGCCTCTCCCCGCCCTTCGGAGAAGGCGATCTGGAGGTCGCGCCAGGCACCGAGCTGGGCCGGGGCCGTCGTGTAGTGGCCGTGGATGTCGATGATCAACGAGTGTCGTCCTTGTCACTTGGAGGCTTGTGCCTTCAATGCTAGGCAGGGCTTCCGCATGCCGTCGAATAGATATTCGGCGACGCCTGCATAGATACAATCAATAGATGGCCCTGACCGACCTCAACCAGCTGCGCACCTTCGTGGTGCTCTACGAACTGCGCAGCGTCACCGCCGTCGCCGAACGGCTGCATGTCACGCAGCCGACCGTCAGCTACACGCTCAGGCGGCTCCGGTCGCGGTTCGACGACGAGCTGTTCCGGCGCGAGGGCCATGACATGGTGCCCACCGCGAAGGCCACCCAGCTGTTCGGCCCGCTGCACGAGGCGCTCGCACAGATCGATGCGACCGTGAACGAGACGGATGCCTTCGAGCCCGCCGGCTTCAGCGGCCAATTGACGCTCGGACTCACCTCGATCGGCGAGCAGACGTTCCTTCCGCCGATCATGACGGCGTTGACGCGCGAGGCTTCCCGGCCGCACCTGCAGGTGGAGCGGCTCGACTCGGATCTGGTCGAGGACGGGCTCACGCGGGGAACGATCGACGTGGCGATGACCGTGTCGATGATCGGCAGCCCGCGGCTGTGGCGCTCGCATGTGCGCGCCGTCGAGTACGTGGCGCTCGTCTCGGGAGAGCACCCCCTGCCGCCCACTGGGCCCGACATGTTCGCGGGCCGCCACTTCCTGCGGGTCTCGGCACGCGGCGGGCACATCTTTCCGCTGCAGGCGCTCACCGAGCATGGTCTGATGCAGCAGATCGTGCTGACCGTGGAGGAGTACGCGACGGTGCCTGCGGTCCTGGAGGCCACAGACCTCGTCGTCCTGCTGCCGCGGCACGTCGCCGAGGTGTTCAACGGCTGGTTCCCCCGCCTGCAGATCGCAGACCTCCCGTGGCCGGGGCAGAGCACCCCGGTGTCGCTGTACACGCGGCGCGAGGCGAGCCTGACGCCCGTGCAGCGGTGGTTCCGCTCGCTGGTCCTGGCCGCCGTTCGCGAATAAGCGCGAGCAGAGGAGCAGGAGCGGGTCAGCTGCGCTTGCGGTTCCAGCTGGCCTTCGCAGGCGCGAAGGGGCTGCGCACGTGGATCGACCACGAGGAGTGCGGGTGGATCGAGAGGATGCACCGCTCGTACCAGGCGCGCGCCTCGTCCGAGAGCTTCGGCAGCACGGCGTCCTTGTCGGCGTCGTCCTCCGGCCGAGGCCGCAGCGCCTTCCAGACCAGCTGCACCTCGGGCGCGCCGGTCGGGATGCCGCCGACGTCGAGCACCGCGCGGTCCCAAGGCAGCTGCAGGCGCGGGTCCCGCTTGTACACCCAAGCGCGCGGCGCGCCGTCCTCCAGATTGACCTTCAGCACCCACGCGTCCTTCTCGACGTCCCGGATGAGCACGGGCTGGACCTCGTCGCCCTCCTGGACCTCCGCGAGCGGCACGAGGTCGTCTTCATCGCGCAGCGCCCACGCGGCGTACCCGGCGGGAAGGCTGGCCACAAGCTGCGGCAGGTCGCCGAACACCACGCTGACATCCGTGTTGGAGCGCTCGCGAATGGGCTCGCCGAGCCAGTGGTCGAGGGCGACGCCGCCCGAGAGCCACCAGCGGACGGGCGACGACGCGAGCAGGTCTGCGGCGGCCTGCGCGGTAAGGGGCTCCCACCTCGTCTCGGGAGTCGGTACGGAAGAAGCCATGGGTCAAGGGTACCCACGCTCGCCTCGGCCACCGTCCGCGGTCGAACCCCTACGAGCAGGCCCTCCGGTGCCACGCTCGGCTATCCCCAGCGCCCAGCGCCGGGCGACGGCGGCCTTGGGCTTGAAGACCGTTCCGGGCGGACTTGCACTTGGGAGTGCCTTACCGCCGCTTCGGTCATTCCCTCTCGCGCTGGCCCCGGCGTAGTCTGTCGCCACCTGACAGCACGGGCCAAAAGGGGCGAGGGCAATGAATGAGCCGCTATCCTTCCTCAGGCGTTGGGGCACGGCCTTGGCCGCGGCGGCATTGACGGCGGGAACGGCACTGGTGGGACCGATCCTCGGTCCAGCGGATGCCACGCCGTCTGCTCCGCTCATCCTCGCCCCGGCCCACCACCCACCGGCTGGCCCGCTCTCTGCCACCCACGGCGGGGGCGGGGGGACATCCTACGGCTGGTCGTCGTCGAACTGGTCCGGATACGCCGTCCAGACGACCTCGGCATCGCCGTTCAACAGCGTCTCAGGATCGTGGACCGTCCCGGCTGTGACGAAGCCGAAGAGGGGCAATTCCGGCTACTCCTCGGCGTGGGTGGGCCTCGACGGATTCTTCAACAGCCCGAGCAGCCTCATCCAGACCGGGACCGAGCAGGACTTCTACTACGGGTCCGGGCACTACAGCGCCTGGTGGACCAGCCAGGCCCAGGGATACCAGGAACAGGTCATCACCAGCGGCTGCAGCTGGGGCGGGACCCATTGCGGGTCCGTCACGCCCGGGGACGTGATGACCGCCTCCGTGACCCGCACGGGAAGCATCACCTTGAGCGACGGTTCCTCCAGCCACGGCTGGGGCTTCAGCACCGGCATCGCCTACACGGGTCCGGGCCTTTCCGCGGAATGGATCCTCGAGGCGCCCTCCTCGACCTCCGGCGTGCTGCCGCTGGCCAACTACGGCTCCGCTGCCTTCGACCCCGGCACCGTGAACGGCAGCAGCAATCCCGGCTTCGTGGCCGGCGACGGCGGTTACCTGGTCCAGAACGGCGCGGTCAGGTCCATCCCGTCCGTCCCCGACAGCGACACAGATGGCTTCACCGCCGCCTACGGCTCCACCCCGCCCCCGCCTCCCAACTCGTAGCGAAGGGCCGCCGGAGGAGCATGCCGGGCCGACCCGTGACGCCGCGATCCTGCAGCACTCCGTTCCGTGAGCCCGAACCGAGCGGCGCCCAGGCAGCATGATGTTCGGCCCACTGGCGCGTCCCGCGCAGCCTCACGATCCCCCGATGTCTTGAAGGCAAGCGAGCGGCCGAGGGTGTCTCTCCCTTGCATCTCCGTTCTGGGTCCAGTTCTGGGACTCCCCCTGCTCGCGATCCGTTCCCGCATCGACCAGAGTCCACATGCCGGTTCCGCCATCGTGCGTCGGCATGATGCTTCACTAGAAGACGAAAATCGGTGCAGCCGATGATTCAAGGGGCTCCCACGAGCCGTTCGCAGGGCAATGAGCCCCCGCGCGGACGACCTCGCTCCTTCGGGATTGCCCGAGGCCCGGTCGGTGATGCTGAGCCACTTCATTCCAGGCCTCCATACGCTGCGTTAGCGAGTCCGGTGATGACAAATCGGTCCGCAGCCCAATGGTGGGCAGCACAATTGGCGATGAATAAGATGAAAATGAAGTGACGAGATACGGCCCTCCTATGGATTTCCCTTGGGCCCGGGTTCAGGCGGCGTCCGTGCCGTAGCGGGACCCCAACCGCTTCTTAATTGCCTTCCGCGGCAGGATCAGCACGGCGGAGGCCGCCTCGGACATCTGCACGTGGTCAGCGGTGCACAGCCCGAACTTGGACTGAGTGCCGGCTCGAGAATGCGCCTCATCGCGAAGACTTCCTCCGGGAAGCGGTCGCCGCTGCGAGAATCGACTGCCAGAGGTCGCCCCGAGGTAGAGGTCCTCGAGGATAATGCTGGTGAACCGAGCCCGGGTTCTCCCGCGGCTCGTAGATCAAGGCCGTATCGAGCTTGCCGTTCTTGATCGCGCCGATGAGCGTTCCGCCGAAGATCTCGGTCAGGTGGAGGGCCGGCTGGGCGACGTGCAGTCCAGCAGGGGCCCTCGTGTGCTCCCCGTGGCTACGATCCCGACACTGCACTCCGGCTTCCGCGTGTCCACTTCCGCCCACCTCTCCAGGCTGGTCATAACCGATCGCTATGCCGGTACAGCGAAAAGGTCTTTGTGTGACCCACACCTCAACCGTTAGTTTGATCTGCAAGGCCAGTCCGCAATGTTGAAGCCTTGATCATTACGATTTTCGGCCTATTCCTGAAAAAGCACCCGACGCTCAGACTCGGCTATTTCTCAAATGCGCCGAGTTGCGGCTGCCCGCCCAAGAAAGATCACATCATGGGATTACACGGACCGATCGCCATTGGAGGCGAAATGACTGAAGTCGCACTTCCCAAGAAGACGCCTGTCAGGGCGGCAGTCGCGGCCTGGATCGGCACGACGCTCGAGTACTACGACTTCGCGGTGTACGGCACCTCGTCCGCGTTGGTCCTGAACGTCCTCTTCTTCTCGCCCAAGCTGCCCGAAGGCATCAGCGTGCTGCTCTCGCTGATCACCTTCGCGGTCGGCTACGCGGTACGTCCCCTCGGCTCCCTCATCTTGGGACCGATGGGCGATCGCTTCGGCCGCAAGTTCGTCATGATGATCACGCTGTTCGGCATCGGCGGCTGTACCTTCCTGATCGGCTGCTTGCCCACGTATGCCCAGATCGGTTCTCTTGCTCCGATCCTGCTCGTGCTGATCCGCGTCATCCAAGGACTGTGCCTTTCCGGCGAGCAGCCCAGCGCGATCACCATGAGCCTCGAGCACGCTTCCGAGCGCCGCCGTGGGTTCATCACGAGCTTCACGACGTTGGGCGCCTCCACCGGCACACTTCTCACGCTGCTTCTCTTCATCCCGATCGCCGCAATGCCCTCGCAGCAGCTGCTGACCTGGGGCTGGCGCCTTCCGTTCTGGTTCTCCGCCATCGTCGTGGTCGTCGCCTACCTGATCCGCCGGCACGTCCAGGAGCCGCCTGAGTTCGTCGAGACCAAACTCGCCAAGGTGAACGTCGCCCCGCTCAGCCACGTCCTCCGCTTCCACTGGCGCGCGGTGCTGCGGATCGTGTTCTGCGCGCTCATCGCCGGCACGAGCTACATGATGCAGACCTTCTCGGTGGCATTCGGAACCGTCGGATACAAGCTGGACAAACCGACCATGCTCCTTACGACGACGGTCTCGGCCGTGATCGCCCTCGCAGTCACCCCTTTGGCAGGATTCCTCGTAGACAAGATCGGCCGCAAAGCGATGTTCCTCAGCGCGACGGTCGGCGTAGGCATCACGATGGCGCCGTACCTCTGGTCGATCACCACCGGCAACTGGGCGCTGATCTTCCTGTTCGGCATCATCAACTACTCCCTCTTCTACTCGATGGTGAACGCGTCCTGGCCGTCGTTCTTCGCAGAGATGTTCCCTGGCCGGCTGCGCGTCTCCGGGCTCGCCCTCGGCACCCAGATCGGCTTCGCAATCTCCGGGGTAATCGGCCCCGTCCTCGCGACAGCACTCGCTGGCTCCGACCTCAAGGGATGGGTGGGCCCGTCCATGGTCGCGCTCGGGTTCATGGTCTTCGCGGGGGCCTCGGCGCTCACGGCCAAGGAGACCGGCAAGTACACGCTGAAGGAGCTCGACGAGGTGCAGCAGAGTGAGCGGGAGAAGGACGTCGTCACCGCAGCGATCGCGCTCCCGAGCCAGACGACCATGCACGGTCTGGCTGCCAAGCCTGGCACAGGGAAGTGACGGGCTGTCGGCCGCCTGCGCCCCAGTAGTCCAGTAGTGCGGCTGTGGCGGTGTTGGGGTTGTGATTGATGGGGATTGCCAGAAGGAGCCTCCTCGGAGATCACCGCCCCGACACCCCCGCAGCAGACTGACTGCGGGTCGCCGTCGGCCCCTCGAGCTGACGACGACCGCGCACGTGGGGCGCCGGCGTCGTCGTACGACGACGGACGCCCCTTCCCCGGCCGCCTCGCCGGCGTCGACCCAACCCAGATCTGGAGTACCAATG
>NZ_DAIUJO010000076.1:0-18237 GCF_036848755.1 Sinomonas sp.
GCCTCCTGGCCACCATCGAGGACGCCTTCTCCCTGCCCCGGCTCGGCTACGCCGGCGCCCCCGGACTCAGACCCTTCGGCCCCGACGTGTTCGACGGCAGGCCCTGAGAACGGCGCTTCCCCGGCCGGGACCCTACGCCTGCCTCAACGACGCCGGATGGCAGTCCCCTGCCCCCACGCCGTGGACCGAGACCAGCACGATGACCGAGTCCAGCAGAAGGATGAGGGAGTCCAGCAGAAGCAGGGGTGCGCCAGATGCCTCGTCACGGTGCGGTCCGACCCGCCGCCAGGGGCGCGACCCAGTCCAGCGTGGTCCCGGGCCCGAGGCGAGCGCCGTTGACACCCCGGATCCGGGGAGGCCTGCCCCGATGGTGCCTGTCGTTGTGCTTCCGCGCCCACGCCTCGGCGGAGGCGAGGGTGGGGAACACCCGGGCTCGGCGGTGGGCTTCGCAGTGAGCCAAGAACGCGGCCCCGTCCATCCCGAAGCACGGCCTCACGATGGCCCCAGCGGCAGACATGCCTCCACCCTCGCACCCGCCCCCGGACCGCCTCAACCCGCCGGAGATGACGGCGGGACAGCGCCGCCCTCCTCCCGCTGCCCGCCGCGCGGTGCGGGGCCGGCGAGAACACCGGCCCGGTGTGCGCGCCGCAGCCGCAGCAACGGCGTAGGCGAAGGCCGCGAGCGGGGAAGCCAGGGCCCCGCAGCGTCCCGGGAACCCTGCGACGGCGGTCTGCCCCGGGCACGTATACCTGCCCCGGGCCCGGGCGCGCCAGGGAGGGTTTTCGCGTAGCGGGTACTCGTGCACGCGGGCGGGAGGGCCGGGCACGATGGTGCGATGAAGCCAATCCGGTCGGGCTGGGGGCGCCCGGTGCCAGCCCGAGACCACGCCGGCGTCCACCCGCGCCGGAGCGGACGGATCGCCGCGGCCGCGGCGGCCGCCGCCCTCGCCGCCGGGCTGAGCGGGTGCGGCGGGACCGCCACGGCGACCCCCGGGCAGCCGGCCGAGGTGCCGCGGCCGAGCCACGTGGTGATCGTGATGGAGGAGAACCACGGCTTCGCGAACATCATCGGCAGCCCCCAGGCCCCCTACATCAACTCCCTCGCCGCCCAGGGCGCGCTCTTCACCGACTCCAGCGCGGTCGCCCACCCGAGCACACCGAACTACCTCGCGCTCTTCTCCGGCTCCACCCACGGCATCACCGACGACCACTGCCCCCGCACCTTCGCCGGGGACAACCTCGGATCACAGCTGGCCGCCGCCGGGCAGAGCTTCACCGGCTACGCCGAAGGCCTCCCCCACCCCGGCTACCTCGGCTGCACCGCCGGGGAGTACGCGCGCCGGCACACGCCCTGGACGGACTTCACCGCCGTCCCGGCCACCGCCAGCCAGCCGTTCACAGCGTTCCCCCAGGACTACAGCAGCCTCCCGGCCGTCTCGATGGTCATCCCCAACGTCCTGGACGACATGCACGACGGCGGGGTCGGCACCGCAGACACCTGGCTGCAGCAGAACCTCGACGGCTACGCGCACTGGGCCAAGGCCCACAACAGCCTGCTCATCCTCAGCTGGGACGAGGACGACGACAAGCACGCCAACCGCATCCCCACCATCTTCGTCGGGGCCCACATCAGGCCTGGACAGTACAGCGAGCCCATCGACCCCTACCGCCTCCTGCGCACCATCGAAGCGGCCTACGGGCTCCCCCCGCTCGGGCACGCCGCCGACACCCAGCCCATCACGGACATCTGGACCACGGGCCCAGCACCAGCCAGCCCCTGATACCCTCCGCCCAGGGCCCCGGGGCTGCGCGCGCGGCCGCTGCGGTCAGGAGGGAGGAATCACGGTGACGGTACTCCTCGTGATCGTCGCGGTCGGGTTCGCGTTCAGCATGGGCGCCCACTACACCGGCGCCTGCATGGGCATGCCCCACGCCCTGGGGGCGGTGACGGCGTGGCAGGCCCTGGCGATCATGGCCCCGCTGGCCTTCGCCGGCGCGGCCCTGGCCAGCCACGGGGTCGAGCACACCGTCGGCCACGGCCTCGTCACCGGCCGCCT
The DNA here is from genome assembly GCF_036848755.1 of Sinomonas sp. NCBI lineage: Bacteria > Bacillati > Actinomycetota > Actinomycetes > Micrococcales > Micrococcaceae > Sinomonas > Sinomonas sp. The sequence continues at coordinate 2,057 of NZ_DAIUJO010000076.1, forward strand.
CACGGTCCCCGCCCAGGTCATCGCCGTGGGCGTCGCCTTCGCCCTGACCACCCTGTTCAACGTGCTCAGGGTCCCGACCTCCACCATCCAGATCCTCGTCTTCACCGTCGCCGGGGTCGCCCTCGCCGCCCGCACCGGCGTCCAGTGGGGCACGGTCGGGATCCTCGCCGCGGTCTGGGCCGCCGCGCCCCCGGCCGCGGCACTGCTGGGATTCCTCCTGACCCGAGCCCTCGACCTCGTCCCCGCCCTGCGGCACCAGCCCCCCGCCCGGGAACCGGGCCCGGCCGGCACAGGCGCCCCGGACACGGCCGGCGCCGGGGAAGCCGTGGCCAGGACCGGCCTCTGGCTCGGCACCGCCCTGGCCGCGGTCGGGGCAGCGGCGTCCTTCACGATGGGCGCGAACGACGTCGCCAACGCCACCGGCTCGCTCGTGGGCACCGGGGCCTTCACGCCCCTGGCCGCCGGCACCGTCGGAGGACTGGGCCTCGCCGCCGGGGTGCTGACCTGGGGCCGGCCGCTGCTGGAGAAGGTCGCCTTCGACATCGTCGCCGTCGACCGGCCCATGGCCGCCGCCGCCCAGCTCGTCCAGGCGCTCGTCGTGCTCGCCGCGGTCGCGTTCGGGTTCTTCACCTCCATGAACCAGGCCCTCGTCGGGGCGATGACCGGAGCGGGCCTGGCCCGAGGCCGCCATACGGTCAAGGCCTCCAGCCTCTACGGCATCCTGCGCGGCTGGGCCGTCGGCCCCGGCGCCGGAATCGCAGCCGGCTACCTCATCACGCTCGCCGTCGGCCTCACCGGAACCGCCCTGGCCACCCCCTGAGAGCGGGCGGGGCCCCGGCCGCACCCCTCGCGCGGCAAGCAAGGCGCGGGCTGCTGCGGAACCTGGCCCGTCGTCTTCCCTGCTCACCGGGTCCTGTGGTCGTCTCCGCGCATGCGGACGGCGACGACGAGCCCGGACAGGCCGGTGAGCGCGGCCACGACGAGGACCGCGGCGCGGATGCCGTAGAGGTCGGCCAGGATTCCGGAGAGGAGCGCGCCGACGGCGAAGCCGCCGTCGCGCCAGAGCCGGTAGACGCCCACGGAGCGGGCGCGCCAGGCGGGGTGGGCGACGTCGCCGATCGCGGCGAGCAGCGTCGGGTACACCATGGCGGTCCCGAGCCCGAGGAGCACGGCCGCGGCCAGCCAGGGGCCGAAGCTGTGCGCGGCGGCGACGACGGCCAGGCCGGCGGCCTGGACGGCCATGCCGGCGGCGATGAGCCACTTCCGGCCCCACCGGTCGGAGGCGGCCCCGGTGAACATCTGCCCCGCGCCCCAGACGGCGGGGTAGGCGGCGGCGAGGATGCCGATCTGGCCCAGGCTCAGCCCGGCGGCCGCGAACAGGACTGGGAACAGGCCCCAGGCCAGGCCGTCGTTGAGGTTGTTCACCATTCCGGCCTGGCTGACCGCGGAGAGGGAGCGGTCGCGGAAGCTGGTCAGGGTGAACACCTGCCCGCTGGTGAGCTCGCCGTGGGCCTGGGCGTGCGCGTCCACGTGGGCCCGGGCCTCCAGGCGGGCGTGGTCGCGGGTCTCCCGCACGGCCAGCACGGACAGGCCCAGGCCCAGGGCGATGTAGGCGGCGCCGAGGAGGAAGGGGGCCGGGCGTAGCCCGTACGCGGAGGCGAGGTACCCGGTGGCCAGGGCGGTCACGGCCACCCCGAGGTAGCCGGCGGCCTCGTTCAGGCCCATGGCCAGTCCCCGCCGGGACGGGCCGACGAGGTCCATCTTCATGATCACGGTGGTGGACCAGGCCAGGCCCTGGCTCACCCCGAGCAGCACGTTCGCGGCGACGATCCAGCCCCAGTCCGGGGCGAGGATGAGCATGAGCGGGACGGGGATCGCGGCGAGCCAGCCGGCCACGAGCACGGGCTTGCGGCCGAACCGGTCCGAGAGCGTGCCCGCGAAGTAGTTCATCCCGGCCTTGGAGACCCCGAAGGCGAGGATGTACGTCAGGGCGCTCGTGTAGAGGCCGAGGTGGAAGACGTCCGTGGCCAGCAGCGGCAGGACGGTGCGCTCCTGGCCGAGGGTGCCCCCGACGAGGGCGTTGACCGCGACGAGGAGGACGAACTGGGCCAGGTTCGCCCGCAGCCCCAGAACCGGCCCGGCACCCGGCCCGGCAGCCGGGCCGGTGCCGGGGGTGCGGCCGGGCCGGCCCTGGGCCGACCCGCTCATCGCCCGGCACTCGCCTCGAGCGGCCGCCCCGCGGCCTCGGCCCAGTCCCCGGGGCCGCCCTCGAAGACGGTGATCCCGGACAGGCCGGCGCGCTCGAGCAGGCTCGCGCCCCCGGCGGCGCGTTCGCCGTGCCCGCACATCACCACGACGGGGCCCTCGGGGAGGTCCGCGGTGCCGTCGAGGAGGGAGCCGAGCTCGATGCCGAGTGCGCCGGGGACGTGGCCCGCGGCGTACTCGGCCGCCTGGCGCACGTCCACGACGGTCGCGTCCGGGGTCCGGGCCAGGGCCGGGCCGTCGGCGAGGCCGGTGCGGGCGAGGCCTCCTCCGTCCTCGGTCCAGGCGTCGATGCCGCCGGCGAGCTCGCCCGCGGGATGGTCGAAGCCGACCTTGACCGCGTCCGCGGCGATGTCCTGGGGGTCCTGGTCCGCCCCGCGCACGATCACCAGGGGTGCCTGCGGGTCGGCGAGCCAGCCCAGCCAGACCGCGAACACGGTCCGGAAGGGGATGCTGATCGCGCCCGGGATGTGCCCGGCGGCGTAGTCGCGGGTCGGGCGCGCGTCCACGACCTGGGCGCCCTCGGCCAGCAGCTCCCGCACCCGGGCGGGGGCCAGCGGGGCCAGGGCTGCGGGCGAGTCGAGGACCGCGGGGCCGCGCCGGTTCACCTCGGGCAGGCGGCGGAAGTACTCCGGGAAGGTGCCCATCTGGGCCAGGAGGGCCGCGACGAAGGCGTCCTCGCCCGCAAGCTGCAGCAGCGGGTTCCGGGCGCGTTCGGCTCCGATGGTCGTGGTGCGCTCGGCCCCGCCGCCGGTGGAGCAGAAGGACCCGGCCCCGTGCGTGGGCCAGACCGGGGTCCCGTCGGGCAGTTCCATCAGCTTCTGCAGCGAGCGGTACTGGGCCCGGGCCAGGGGCACGGTCTCCTCGGGGCTGACGAGGTCGGTCCGGCCGGCGGTGCCGACCATGAGCGAGCCGCCGGTGAAGACCCCGGCCAGCTTCCCGTCCTCGTAGAGCAGGTAGGAGAGGTGCTCGGGCGAGTGCCCGGGGGTGTGCAGGGCGCGCAGGCTCAGCCCCCCGAGGTCCAGGTCCTCCCCGTCGGCGAGCCCGAGGTAGTCGAAGGCGCGCTCGCCCACGGCCGGGGAGACGATCCTGGCGCCCTCGACGGCGGCGAGCTCGGCCACCCCGGAGACGAAGTCGGCGTGCAGGTGGGTCTCGACCGCCCAGGCGATCCGCAGCCCGCGCGCTGCCGCCTCGGACCGCAGGGTGCGCAGGTCGCGCTCGGGGTCCAGGGCCAGCGCGCGCCCCTCGCCGAGGTCCAGGAGGTAGGCGGAGTTGCCGAGGCCTTCGTCGACAACGGGGATCGGGCCGATGGGAGCCATCATGTCTCGTCCTCTCCGGGGCCGGGGCCCCAGCCGGAGTAGTATTCCAAAGAAGACTGGAATAGGATTGGCTCCAGTATTACACGGATTTTTGGAGGATCAAGTGGGAGACCGCGCGGACAAGGCGGCACTGTTCGAGGAGTTCGCCCGGGTCGGCAAGGCCCTGGCCAACGGCAAGAGACTCGAGCTGCTGGACCTGCTCGCCCAGGGAGAGCGCAGCGTCGAGGCCCTCGCCGCCGCTGCGGGCCTGGGCCTGAGCACGGCCTCGGCCCACCTGCAGGCCCTGCGCCAGGCCGGCCTCGTGGCCACCCGCAGGGAGGGCACGAGGATCTTCTACGGCATCGCCGGCCCCGACGTCCTGGCCCTCTTCGGCCTCCTGCGCTCGGTCGCCCAGGAAAGGGTGCCGGCAGTCGAGGCGCGCCGGGTTGCGTACCTGCGCCTGGACGGGCCCCGCGCCCGGGAGCGGGTCCTGAGCCGGGACGAGCTGGCCGCCTACGCCAAGGGCGGCCGTGTCACCGTCATCGACGTCCGGCCCGCCGACGAGTACCGCGCCGGCCACCTCCCCGGGGCCCTGTCCGTCCCGCTCGAGGAGCTCGAGCGGCGCATCCCCGAACTGCCCGCCGACGGCGAAATCGTCGCCTACTGCCGCGGCGCCTACTGCGTGATGGCCTACGAGGCCCTCGACATCCTCCGCGCCCACGGCCTCCACGCCCGCCGGCTCGAGGACGGCATGCTCGAATGGCGCCTCGCCGGCCTCGACATCGAAGCCGGCGCCGCCTAGGAACCAGGCAGGGCCGGGGCGGGAGGCGCCGCCTGCTGGCCCGGGGGTGCCGTCCCCCGGGTGGAATGGAGGGACCTGCGACAGAACATCGGTTCCTGTGCTGTTGTGGGCATGGAGACTGCTGTTGCCACGGACGTGCTGGCGCGCTTCGGCAGGGCCCTGGCCGATCCGGCGCGGGCCTCGATCCTCATGCGCCTGGCCGACGGGCCCGCGTACCCGGCGGCCCTCGCCGGGCAGATCGGGGTGAGCCGGCAGTCCCTGTCCAACCACCTCGCGTGCCTGCGCGACTGCGGGATCGTCGTGGCCGAGCCCGACGGGCGCCGTGTGCGCTACGAGCTCGCAGACCACAGGCTCGCCCACGCGCTCGGCGACCTCCTGGCCGTGATCCTCGCTCCCGAGCCCGTGTGCGCCCACTGCGGGACGGAGGCCGCCCGATGAGCCCCGCCGGCAGGGCCGCGCTCGTGCGTCGGATCCGGTGGCTCTCCGCGTCGGTCATCGGGTACAACGTCCTCGAGTCGGCCGTCGCGATCGGCGCCGGTGCGGCCTCGGGATCGGTGGCGCTGATCGGGTTCGGGCTCGACTCGGTCGTCGAGCTGGCCTCCGCCGCGGCGATCTTCTGGCAGTTCTCCGGCGCAGACCACGAGCGGCGCGCGCGCTGCCCTGCGGATCGTCTCGACGCTGTTCTTCATCCTCGCCGCGTACCTCGTGGCCACCTCCGGGATGAAGCTGCTGGGAACCTCCGGGCCGGTCGAGTCGCCCGTGGGGATGGCCCTGTCCGCGCTGAGCCTCCTCGTCATGCCCCTGCTCTCCTACGCCCAGCGCCGGGCCGGGCGGGAGCTCGGCTCCCGCAGCGCCGTCGCCGACTCGAAGCAGACCCTCCTGTGCACCTACCCCTCCGCCGTGGTCCTGCTCGGGCTGGGCGCGGAGGCACTGTTCGGCTGGACCTGGGCCGATCCCGTGGCGGCCCTCGTGATCGCCGCGGTGGCCGTGAATGAGGGCCTCGAAGCCCGCCGCGGCGACGCCTGCTGCGCCGTTCCCCTCGCCTTCGACGCCGCCGGGACCGAGTCCCCCGCGGCCGCCGGCCCGGATGCAGGTGCCTGCGGGTGCTGCGCGCCCGCCGGCGCAACCCCGGCCCGCGAGGGCCTGCTCCAGATCGCACCCTCCACCTCGCGGCAGGAGAAGGCCTGAAGGGGCAGGACCGCTCCCCCCGTCGATTGGAGCCCAGATCCCACGCCCCCTCCCGAGGGCGACCTTTCCGGCATGTCCCCGCCGCCTCCGTCCGCTGGCGTGCCCACCGGTCGCAACGCGCGGCGGGCCCCTGCCGGAATCCACTCTGGCACCTTTCGGGGCCGCCCCTCAGTGCCATTCGACCCCCGCGCCGCCCCAGACGGGGCCCATCCCGGACGGCCGGAGGCCTCCTAAAGGCCATGGCGGGGTCCAACGGCCCTGTCCGATAGCGTGACGGTGGGCAGAGACTCTGTGACACAGGAGGAGAACGAGATGATGTACGGCTACGGTGACTGGGGCGTGTGGGGCTGGATCCTCATGGGCCTGATGATGCTGCTGTTCTGGGGAGGACTGGCCGCCGTCGTCGTCCTTCTCCTGCGCGGGGCCAGGAGCGGCTGGGGCGGTGGAGGGTACTACCCGCCCGGCCCCGGGCACGACGACCCCGAGCGGATCCTGGGCCAGCGCTTCGCCCGCGGGGAGATCGACGAGACGGAGTACAGGGCCCGCCTCGACGCCCTCAAGCGCAGGCCGTGAGGGAGGGACCGTGAGGCGGACGGGCCGTGGCACCATCCTCATCGCCGCGGCCGCAGCGCTGGTCCTGACCGCTGCGTCCCTGCTCGCCGTGGCCCTGCTCGGCGCCCCCGGCCGCCTCCGGACGGCGGGGACGGCGACGTGCAGCGCACCGGCCCTTCCCGGCACGACGGTCAGGGTGACCGAGACGAACATGGGCGCCGGCATCATCGGCGGGCCCATGATGCGCTCGGCCATGCGCCTGTCCGCGGACAGGGCCTCCGTCCCCCAAGGCCAGGTCTCCTTCGCCGTGACCAATCTGGGGAACCTGCCCCACGAGCTCCTCGTCCTGCCCCTCCCACAGGGTCAGACGCCCGGAACGAGGACGACGGGCCCGGACGGGCGCATCGACGAGGCCGGCCTCCTCGGCGAGGCCTCCGCGTCCTGCGCGGACGGGGAGGGACAGGGCATCCTCCCGGGCGCGGCCTCCTGGGTCACCCTCGACCTCCAGCCCGGCAGGTACGAGCTCGTCTGCAACTACCCCGGCAACTACGCAGCGGGCATGTACGCCGAGCTCACCGTGCAGTGAGCCCCGACCGAGGGACACAGGGCCTCTGAACCAGGCAGTGCACCACACCCCTGCACCGGCGTGCGGCCGCGGCGGCGCAGCCGCAGAGGGTGAGCACACCCGACGGAAGGGTGCAGAAGGGTCAGTGTCCGTGGTGCTGGCCGCCGTGGCCGTGCGGGCGCTGGGGACGCTGGTCGTTGACCTGCCGGTGCCCCTGCTGGCCTCTTCCGCCCGGCCCCGAGTCCTGGCCATGGTCTTCGTCGCTGCCGCCGTGCTCGTGCTCGTCCGGTGAGCCTCCCATCATCTTGAGCATCTCCATTCCTCCGTTCATGAAGAACCGGACCAGCAGGAGCACGGCGAGGGCGAGGAAGGCGATGTTCAGCCAGGTGGTGTAGTTCCACGAGACCGAGGCCTCGGTGACGGTTGCACTGCGGGTGCCCGGGGTGAGTCCGGTGAAGGCGAAGAGCGCCTCGACGGCGTACCCGGCCAGGACCATCGCGAGGTAGAAGGTCGCGGTGATCCGCAGGGCCGCGCGGCCGCCGTAGTACTTGCGGTAGATGAGGATCACGGGGATCACGATCAGGTCGGCGAAGATGAAGCTGGCGACACCGCCGAAGCTGATGCCCCCGTTCCACAGCACCGCCGCGAGGGGGACGTTCCCGACGGAGCAGACGAAGCTGAGCATCGCGATCACGGGTCCGATGAGCGGGCCCCAGATGGCGGCCAGGACCGGGCTGCCCTCGAAGAAGAAGGCCCGCAGCCACTGGGTGGGGACCCAGGCGGCGAAGGCCCCGGCGATGAGGAGCCCGCCGAGGATGTCCTTCCACACCGCGGCCCAGTCCATGACGAAATAGGCGGCAACCGAGTCCAGGCCCCTGCGGGAGAAGAGCCGGGCCCAGAAGCTCCCCTCGCCCTGGACCGACATGTCCATCGCGGCGTGGCCCTCCATGAACCCGGCGATGCCCTTCTCGGCCTGGGCCCGGGCTGCGTCGACGATCTTCCCGCGCATCCAGAACCGGAAGAACAGCGCGACCAGGACGATCATGATGGGGCCGCCGATGAACTCGGCGAGGGTGAACTGCCAGCCCATCAGCAGAGCAAGGATGATCCCGAGCTCGATCACGAGGTTCGTCGAGGCGATCTCGAAGGCCATGGCCGAGGCGAAGCTGGCGCCCTTGCGGAACAGGCTCCTGGCCAGGGCCACGGCAGCGTAGGAGCACGACGAGGATGCGGCGCCGAGCCCCGTGGCGGCGGCCAGTGCCCTGGGGGAGTCGCCGGAGAGCAGCCGCGTGACGTGCTCCCGCCGCACCAGCGCCTGGACGACGCCGGAGAGGGCGAAGCCCAGGATCAGGGGCCAGAGGATTTCCCAGGCCATCGCCCCGGCCGTCGCCAGGGCGTGGAGCACGGGCGTGAAGAGGTCCACCTGCGTGTCCTTTCGCAAGGTCTGCGGTCCCGGCGCCCTGCCGGCCCGGCGGCGGCCGTCCCCGCTTGGGGGTGCCGGCCGCCGCAGACGGGTGGGCGTGCGCGGTGCGTCACGGGAGACTATGCCCGTTCCGCCGCTGCCTCAACCAGTGGGCCTTTCGGGACCGTGTCCCGCGCCTCCTCAGCCGCCTGAGACGTAGCTGAGGACGCCCATCATGCCCTGGGCTGCGTGGTAGGCGTTGTGGCAGTGGTAGAGCCACTGGCCGGGGTTGTCCGCGTCCAGCAGGACGGAGACGGTCTGGCCGGGGCGGACGATGACGGTGTCCTTGCGGGCCCCGGTGCCGCCTACCTGGAAGGTGTGGCCGTGGAGGTGCATGGGGTGCCACATGGTGGTCCGGTTGACGAAGTCGATCTGGACCCGGTCGCCCTGGCGGACCTCGAGGGCCCCGTCGAAGGGGCTCTCCATCGAGAACCGCCTGCCGTTGATGCCCCAGTCATAGGCCATCATCGACCCGGTGAGGCTCACGGTGTGCCGGGCCGTCACCGCCTTGGCCGGGAGGCGGACTGCCGCTGCTGCGGCGAGCTGGCCGCCGTCGACCACGGTCCCGCCCAGGGTGGAGGGCAGTGCGGCGGGGACAGGCTCCTTGCCGCTGCCGGTGCTGATCCGGCCCAGCGCCAGACCGGTCTTGCCCTCGGGGAGGGCCATGAGCGGGGTCCACCCTGCCGGGACGGTGAGGAGGGCATCGATCCGCTCGCCCATGCCGAGCACGACGGCATCGACGTCCCTGCGCTCGACCGGGTAGCCGTCGGTGTGGGTCAGGGTGAGCTTCGTCCCGGGGGCGCCGACACGGTAGGCGGTGTCGCCGGCGGCGTTGATGATCCGCAGCCGGACCCGGTCGCCTGGCCTGGCGGTGATCGTGTCCGGGGCGGAGGGGGTGCGGCCGTTGAAGAGGTGCAGCGGGTAGCGCACGTCGCCGGCGTCGCCGCCGAGGAAGTCGCTCGTGGAGCCCATGGACATGTACTTCCCGCCCATCATGCCGCCCATGCCCCCGCTCATCGTGCCGCCCATGCCCTTGGAGAGCTCGGCGAGGACATCGTCGGGCGTGCCGGTGACGCCGTCCATCCAGTCGTCCAGGAGGACGACCCATTCGTGGTCCCAGTCCTTGGCCTCGGCGGGGTCGTCGACGATGAGCGGGCCGTAGAGGGCGCGCTCGCGCTGGAGCTCGAAGTGGGAGTGGTACCAGTAGGTCCCGGGGTGGGAGAGGCGGAAGCCGTAGGCGTAGTCCCCACCGGCCGCGACGGCCTTCTGGGTCAGGTCCTGGACCCCGTCCTGGTCGTTCGCCAGGGCCAGGCCGTGCCAGTGGACGGTCGTGCCCTCCTTGAGCCCGTTGTGGAGGGCGACCTGGAGGCGGTCGCCCACCGATCCGCGCAGGAGCGGGCCGTTGATCGCGCCGTTGTACCCCCAGGTGGAAACCGCCCTGCCGTCCAAGGTCGCCGTGAAGGGGGCCGCGGCGAGGGCCTTCTGGACGGTACGGCCGGTGGAGGGGCGGGACTGCTCGGCGGCCTGGACGGCCGGGTCGGTGGGCATGATGCGGCGCGCCGCCGCGGCGGGGGCGCTGCTGCAGGCTGCCAGCAGAGCGGCCGAGGCCGTGGCGAGCGAGAGGCCCAGCATGCTGCGCCGGCTCATCGTCGCCCGTGCGGGCCCGGGTGTCGTGGGAGTGCGGTGTTCCATCTGGTGATCCTTGTGGTCAGGTGGCCGGTCCGCCCCATCCGGGGTCCGGAGCTGCCGGCAGGGATGTCGAAGCAGGGGATGGCCGGCGTCAGCCCGTGGGCCCATGCCGGCGGGCTGTACCGGTGCGGGGAGGCGGGCGCGGGGCTGGGCGGCGTCGTGGCCGCCGCCCAGCCCGCGTGGTGCCCCGGGGTCAGAGCGAGGCGAGGAGGGCCTTCATCTCGGTGATCTCGGCCGTCTGGGAGTCGACGATGGACTTGGCCATGGCCACCGCCTTGGCATCGGAACCGCTGGAGGTCTCGGTCTTGGCCATCGCGACGGCGCCCTCGTGGTGGGCGATCATCTGGGACAGGAACAGCTTCGAGGCCGTAGGGCCGTCGGCGGCCTTGAGCTTGGCCATGTCGCCGCTGCTCATCATCCCGTCCTCCCCCATGCCGCTCATCGAGGCCGAGGAAGAAGGCACGGCCTTCCCCCAGGTTCCCACCCAGGACGTGAGCTGGGTGATCTCGGGCTGCTGGGCTGCCTTGATCCTCTGGGCCAGGGCCGTCACCCGGCTGTCGACGTTGGCCTTGCCCAGGACGGCGTCGGACATCTCCACGGCCTGCTGGTGGTGCGGCAGCATCATCTGGGCGAACATCGCGTCCGCGTCATTGAAGGCCCCCGCGGAGGCGGAAGAGGAAGGGCCGGCCGACATCGGCATCGAACCATGGTCCATTCCGGCCATGGCCGGCCCGCTGCTGGTGCTCGGGGCGCTGGATCCGCTGGTGGAGCAGCCCGCCAGGGCCAGGCCGGAGACGAGGACGACGGCTGAGAGGCCGAGGGCATGCGTGCGCTTGCTGGGCATTGAACTTCTTTCGCTTTCGATCAGGGCGCGCCGGAGGCGCGCATCGACGGGGCCCCGGAGGAGCCCGTTGGAGGGCACGGGCCGGCGTCGGCCTACGTGCGGCTGATCGAGAGCTGCTGAAGAGAGGGCGGCTGGAGCGGGGGTCCCCGGTAGGAGGAGGCGCCGCTGTGGCCGGGGGAAGGCTGGACGGAGAGCTGGCCGGTTGGAAGGACGATGTGGCTGCCGTCGACGGTGGGAGGTGCCGGGAAGCAGACGGCCCCGGTGCTCGCCGCGGGGCACGGAGCCTGGGGCGGGCAACCGGCTTCTACCCCCGCCGGGGCGGCGGTTTGATGGGAGGCGAGATGGACCATGCTGTCCGGCGCCGACACAGCCGACATGCCAGGCATGCCTGCGTGGGCGCTCGAAAGCCCGTGCATCCCGAGCAGGCCCAGGACGACCAGGAATGCAGCCGCGATCCCGAGGCGCAGCGACGACAAGCCGACCGGACTATGCCGGAATCCCCGTCCTGCCATGCGCGCGCCCCTCAACGAATTTGGCCCCAATCCGGAGACCTCCTCCAACATACCCTCCTAGGGTATGGTGATGCCACCAGACTTCGGACCCGGCTCCCCTGCGCCTGCTCGGGGCGATTGACCACCCGCACCACGGGCTGCAGCGCTTCCACGCACTCAGCTTCTGGGCCGCTTGGAGAGGTGCCGATAGATGGTGGGGCGGGTGACTCCGAACTCGGCGGCGATTTCTGCAACCGTGTGGGCGCGCTTCCCGTCGGGTCCGGTCTCCTCGTACATCTGACGCGCCAGACGTACCTGACGGGGTCCGAGCTTGGGCTTCTGCCCGCCGGTCCTGCCGCGGGCCCTGGCCGCGGCGAGCCCGTCGCGGGTCCGTTCGGACATCAGTGCGTGCTCGAACTCCGCGATCGCCCCGAGGATGTGGAAGAACATCTTCCCCACAGGAGTCGAGGTATCGATGCCCTGGTCCAGCACCACCAGGTCCACGCCCTTGGCCTCGAGCTGCTTGGAGACCTCGATCAGGTTCTCCAGCGACCGACCGAGCCGGTCCAGCTTGGTCACCACCAGCTGGTCCCCCGCCCTGTTCGCCGACAGCAGCGCCTTCTCCAGCCCGGGCCGGGAGGCGAGCTTGCCGGAGGCCGAGTCCACGAAGACCTGCTCGCAGCCGGCCGCGGCGAGTGCATCCTTCTGGGCATCAACGTGCTGGTCCCTCGTCGACACCCTCCCGTACCCCACATGCATGACGCGAACGTATCAGAAACAGAAGAAAGCAGTACATAGGCGCGTACACGGCAAGCTTTACGAATCGAGGCCCAGGGATCCGCGGCAGCTCGGGCACCTTCTCCACCTGTCTCAGAAACGATCGTTGTCGATTCCCCCTCCGTGCCCCCTCGTCAGCCCCTAGACCGGTGGACCCAATCGCGCCGGTGGCGTTCGGCCAGCAGTCGATCCCGCTCGAGGCGGGTCTCTGCCCGGTCGGCCCGGGAGCCCTGTCCGGCCAGGCCCTCCGCGGCCTCGGCTGCGGCCAGCTCCGCCTGCTCACCCACGCCCGCTGACTCCCTGCGGGCCTCCTCCCACTCCCTGCGGCAGACATCGATAACCACGTCTGCTTGGGCAGCCAGTCCTCGGCTGGCACCCTTGCCTCTGCCCCTCGGCTCGTCAGGGGACAACGACCCCGGCCAAGGCATTGACAAGCTTGAGCAAGGTTTGCACAATGATGGCGGGTGCGGTGGCCGCGAGCGGACGGCATCCCTGATGAATCATCCGGACAAAGGAGTCTTCCCGATGGATACCGCGATCGTTCGCAATGAGGCCTTGGGCCAGGAGGCCGTCGAACACCTCCAGAAGAAGTACAGCCCCAGCGGGAAGAAGATCGGCTGGATGATGATCTCCTCGATCTTCATCGAGGCGTGGGACCTCTACTCGATCTCGTTCCTCCTGGTCTTCCTCAGCGCCGAGTACCACCCCTCTCCCCTGCTTCTGGGGCTGACGGCCGCCGGCACGCAGGGCGGGGCGATCATCGGGGCGCTCACGGGCGGCTGGCTCTCGGACAGGCTCGGGCGCCGCGCCATCTTCCTCGGCACGATGGTGATGTTCATCGTGCTGGGGGTGGCGCAGGCCTTCGCCCCGAACATGGTCGTGCTCGCGGTCGTCCGGTTCTTCCTCGGCGTCCCGCTGGGAAGCGACCTGGCTGCTGGCTATACCTACATCATGGAATCGATGCAGCCTGGCAAGCGCGAGGTCATGGGCAACCGGTGGCAGGCGATGTTCGGGATCGGCGAGGTGGTCTCGATCGGGGTGATCACGCTCCTCTTCGCCACCGGGATCAACCCGGACATCCTGTGGCGCGTGTCGCTGGGCCTGGGTGCGATCCCGGCGCTGGTGCTCCTGCTGCTCCGACTCGACCTGCCCGAGACCGCGATCTGGCTGATCCAGAAGGGACGGTTCCGCGAGGCGAAGGCGCTGGCGGGGAAGATGTACGACGACCGCCTCGAGATGCTCCCGGACGAGGACGTCGAGATGCACAGGCCGCGACTGCGCGAGTTCCTCACCGACATCTGGCAGGACGACACGAAGCGCCGCGCCAGCGTTTTCAGCTGGATCGCATCCTGGTGCCAGGCCCTCGAATTCTCCACATTCGCGTTCTACATCCCGGTGCTGTTCGTCCTGACCGGGGTCTCGGGCATCTTCGCCACCAACCTGCTCAGCATGGGCATCTACCTGGTGGCTGTCGTCTCCGGGCTCGTGGGACCGCAGATCACCCCGCGGATCGGACAGCGCAAGCTCAGCATCTGGGGGTTCGCGATCGTTCTCGCCTCCCTGCTCGCTGTCGCTGCGGCGCTGGCCACCCACGTGCTGTGGCTCGTTCCGATCGCGGCGGCGGCGATGCTGTGGGGCCACTACTGGGACGCCGAGAACGTCATGACGATCCCGTCCATGGTCGCCGCACCCAGGCAGCGCGGACTCGCCACCGGGTTCGCCTACATCCAGAACAAGCTGCCTGCCTTCCTGGGGATCTTCCTCTTCCCGTCTTTCTTCGCCGCGATCGGCAAAACCCAGGCGACGCTGTTCACCGGGGTCTTCCCGCTCGTCGGGCTCCTCGCGGCCGTGTTCATCCTGCCCGAAGTGTACGGCTACATGGAAAAGCGCCGGCTCCCGTGAGCATCCCGCCCCGGGGCCGGGCGGACCCCAGGAACGCCGAAGGATCCGGGGGAACGCCGTACGGTCGGCCCACCGCGGGCACGGTCGGGCAGGCGTGAAGCAGAGCGGGAGCGCCCGAGCGGCGTCCGGGCGCCACCGGGCCGGGTGCCCCAGGGCCGCGACCGCGCCCTGGGCAGGACGTCCTCCAGGACGCTCTCCTGCAGGCGCCGTGCCCACGCGCCCCTTCACGGGCCGAGGATGCCAGCCGACACAATGGAAGAAGGCCCGTAAAATTGCACAAGTTCTACATTCGCCGGGGGCAGCCTCGGCGGCGCAAGGAGGATCGATGGCAGCGACCCTGACCGATGTGGCGAAGCGGGCGGGAGTGTCGCTGGCCACCGCTTCGCGGGCCTTCAGCGACCCGGGCAGGCTTGCTGCGGAGACACGGCAGAAGGTCCTGGCCGCCGCCGAGGGGCTCGGCTACGAGACGCCGGCCAACACCGGCGCGCGCACCATCGGCGTCGTCGTCCCCGATGTGTCGAATGCCGTCTTCGCCGCCCTGATCAAGTCGATCCAGGAGCGGGCGTGGCCGGGGCGCCACCGGATGGTGCTCGCCGACACCGCAGAGTCCCCGGACCGGGAGCGCGAGCACATCGCGTCGCTGGCCGGTTCGGTCGGCGGCCTCATCCTGTGCTCACCGCGCCTCCCGTCCGCCGAGATCGGCCCGCTGGCCGGCTCGGTGCCGCTCGTCGTCGTCAATGGGGAGGCCGAGGGTGCCGCGCGTGTCCTCATGGACGCGGGCGGTGGCCTGCGCCAGGCCGTCGAGCACCTCTTCGCGCTCGGGCACCGCAGGCTCGCCTACGTGCCCGGGCCGGCCTCCTCGTGGGCGAATGCCCAGCGCCTCGACGCTGTGGCCCGCCTGTGCGGGGAGTGGGGCCTCGAGTTCGTCGCAGTGGGGAACCAGAACGCGACGGTCGAGGGAGGCCTGGCCGCGGCCGCGTCCGTCGTAGCGAGCGGGGCAAGCGCCGTCATCGCGTACAACGACCTCGTCGCCGTCGGGCTCCTGGCCGGCGCGAGGACGCTCGGCTACCACTGCCCCGAGGACCTGAGCGTGGTCGGCATCGACGACCTCGACATCGCGGCCGCGGCGGAGCCGGGCCTGACCTCGGTGCGGGTCGCGATCGAGCGCGGCGGGGCCCTCGCGCTCGACCTCCTCCTCGAGCAGATGGCCGGGAAGCCGCGTGCGGGGGAAGCCGTGAGCCTCGGCTCGCAGCTCATCGTGCGCGGTTCGACGTTCGCCGCCCGCGGCGCCGAGCACGCCCTGCAGGGAGGCCTGGGATGAAGGTCGTCTTCGCCGACAGAAATCTCATGCCCCACCGCGTGCTCCTCGAGGAGGCCCTGCCTCCGGGAACAGCGGCGTCCTGGCACGAGTCGTGGAACGAGGACGCCCTGGTCCGCGATCTCGGGGACGCCGAGGTCTACGTGGGCCCCCGCTTCACGGCGGCGATGGGCGCCGCGGCGACAAGGCTGCGGCTAGTGCACGTGGCCGGCGCGGGCTGGGACGGCATAGACGCCGCGGCGCTGCCCGCGGGCGCCGTATGCGCCAACACCTTCCACCACGAGAACTCGATCGCCGAGCACGTGGCCGCCGCCCTCGTGGCCCTGCGCCGGAACCTGCTCGGACAGGACGCTGCGCTACGCGCAGGCCTCTGGGAATCATCCGTGTACTCCCCGTCCACACCGCAGCCCGAGACGCTGCGCGGCGCCATCGTCGCGTTCCTCGGCTTCGGCCACATCGGCCAGGCGTCGTGGACCCTGCTGCGCGCCTTCGGGGCCCGGGGCATCGCCATCACGCGCAGCGCCGCAGTCGACCCCGCAGCCCACGGGCTGATCTGGGCCGGCCCGAGCGCACGCCTCGGCGAGGCCCTGGCCCAGGCCGAGGTCCTCGTGGTGAGCATCCCCCTCAGCGAGGAGACGGCATCGCTGATCGGCGCCGTCGAACTCGACGAGCTCGGCCCCGCCGGCCTCCTGGTCAACGTCGCCCGCGGCCCCGTCGTGGACGAGGCAGCGCTCTACGAGGCCCTGCGCGACCGGCGTATCGCCGGTGCCGCCATCGACGTCTGGTACCAGTACCCCTCGGGCGGCGGCAAGGCCGAGCCCTCAGCGCTCCCGTTCGGCCGCCTCGACAACATCGTCATGACGCCCCACTCCTCCGGGGTGACCGCCGAGACCTTCCGCGGCCGCGCCCGCGACATCGCCGAGAACATCACCAGGCTCTCCCGCAAAGAGCCCCTCAAGAACGTAGTGATCCCCCGATGACCCGCCTGATTGCCGCCGTCGACGTGCTCCTCACGAGCCCGTCCCGCAACT
>NZ_DAIUJO010000077.1:0-14793 GCF_036848755.1 Sinomonas sp.
CAAGGCGCCTCATGCAGGGGGTTGCGTTCCCGACTAAATGAACTATATTCATTTACGAGATACGCCACTTCGGGACATCAGCGCCCGCTCACGGAAGGAAGCACCATGGCAGGTGAGAAGCGAGAGCTCCAGGCCGACGTCGTCGTCGTCGGAGCAGGACCGGCTGGCCTCATGGCCGCACGGACGCTCGCAAAGGGGGGTGAACGCGTCGTCGTCCTCGAGGCCCGCGACCGCGTCGGGGGCCGCACGTGGAGCGACACGGTCGACGGCGCGTGGCTCGAGATCGGCGGCCAGTGGATCAGTCCCGACCAGACCGAGCTGCTCGGCCTCGTCGAGGAGCTCGGCAAGGAGACCTACCAGCGGTACCGCGACGGGCAGAGCGTGTTCGTCGGCGCCGACGGCGCCCGCACGGTCTACGCCGGCGCCGACTTCCCGGTCTCGCCGGGCACCCTCGCCGAGGTCGAGCGGCTGACAGCGATCCTCGACGGGCTCGCCAACGAGCTCGGCGCCGAGGAGCCCTGGGCACACGCGAAGGCCCGCGAGCTCGACACGGTCTCGTTCCACCATTGGCTCCGCGCGCAGTCGGCCGACGAGGACGCGTGCGAGCTCATCGGGATGTTCATCGCCGGAGCCATGCTCACCAAGCCGGCGCACGCGTTCTCGGCGCTGCAGGCGGTCCTCATGGCTGCCTCGGCGGGCTCGTTCAGCAACCTCCTGGACGAAGACTTCATCCTCGATCGCCGTGTGGTGGGGGGCATGCAGTCGGTGAGCCAGGCGATGGCAGCCGAGCTGGGGGACGCCGTCGTCCTCAGCGCTCCGGTGCGCACCCTCGCGTGGGGCGAGGAGGGCGTCCGCGCCGAGGCCGACGGCGTGACCGTCGCCGCGCGCCGCGCGATCCTCGCCGTCCCGCCGACTCTGTACAGCCGGATCTCCTACGAACCGCCGCTGCCGCGCCGCCAGCACCAGCTGCACCAGCACCTCTCGATGGGGCTCGTCATCAAGGTCCACGCCGTCTACAGCCGTCCGTTCTGGCGTGACGCAGGCCTTTCCGGAACGTGCTTCGGGGTGGGGCAGGTCGTGCAGGAGGTCTACGACAACACAAACTACGGCGACGAGCGCGGTACCCTCGTCGGCTTCGTCTCCGACGAGCACGCCGACGCGATGTTCGCCCTGACCGACGAGGAGCGCAGGGCCGCGATTCTCGGGTCGATCGCGAACTACCTGGGGCCAGAAGCGCTCGACGCGCAGGTCTACTACGAGTCGGATTGGGGCGCCGAGGAATGGACCCGCGGGGCGTACGCGGCGAGCTTCGACCTCGGCGGCCTCTCGCGCTACGGCGCGGACCAGCGGACCCCGGTCGGCCCCATCCTCTTCGCCTGCTCCGACATCGCCTCGGAGGGCTACCAGCATGTCGACGGCGCGCTCCGGATGGGGCGCCGCGCGGCCGAGGAGATCCTCGCGGCCCGCGTCTGATCGGCGAGCCCGACTCAGCCCCGTGCGGCGCCCACGAGGTGCCACACGGGGCTGCCTCGCCGGTACTCCGGAACGAGGCCCCGGCTCCGCACGACGTCGACCATCGCCTCGGGCGGGTGGACGTACCCCCGGAAGGATCGGCCCGAGGCTGAGAGCATCGCGTTCATGCCCCTGATGAACAGGTGCGAGAGCGGATTGGCGCTCGGGTAGCTGAACACCAGCGCCCGGCGTGCGTGATCCGCGGCGCTGCCGAGCAGTCGGGCGTAGTCCGGGTAGCAGCACACCACTCGGTGGAGGACGACGACGTCCGCGGGCTCGACGTCGTCCGGCGCCTCGGCGATGTCAAGGCCCACGTGACGGTCCACGCGGCCCCCCAGACCTGCTGCCTCGGCGAGCCGCCGCGCGTCGTCCTCGTAGCCCGTCGACAGTTCGAGGTTGACTGCACGCGCAGCCCCGCGGCGGAGCAGTTCGAGCTGGATCTCGCCGACGCCTCCGCCGATCTCGAGCACCGAGGCGCCCTCAATCCCGGTGCTGACGAGGAAGTCCACTATGCGCTGCTCGGCGGCCCCAAGGCCCTTGCGCCTGTAGCGCCGCGCGATGGCTCCCGAGAATCGCGCATTGAAGATCGCATCGTAGGTCCCGGGGTCGCGTTTCCCCGGGTCTCGTTTCCCAGAGTCGCCGCCGGGGGAAACCGGGCCGCAGCAAGGATCCATGGAACGAGTATCCGCCCCTCGTTGACGTTGAGTCCCGTGGACGTAAGGCTGGGGCGTTAAGGCTGGGCCTCGCTCCGACGGAAGGTCATACGGACGTGCAGAATTCCCCCGACAGTGACGTCATCGTCGTCGGTGCGGGCCTCGCCGGGCTCGTCGCAGCGGTCGAGGCTGCTGACGCCGGCCGCCGCGTGACCGTCGTCGAGCAGGAGCCAGAGCAGTCGCTGGGCGGCCAGGCGTTCTGGTCGCTCGGCGGCCTCTTCCTCGTCGATTCTCCGGAGCAGCGCCGCATGGGCGTCCGGGATTCGCGGCCCCTCGCGGAACAGGACTGGTTCGGCAGCGCCCAGTTCGACCGGCCCGAAGACTATTGGCCGCGACGCTGGGCCGAGGCGTATCTCGACTTCGCCGCAGGGGAGAAGCGCGCGTGGCTGCACGGTCTCGGCGTCCGGTTCTTCCCCGTCGTCGGCTGGGCCGAGCGCGGCGACGGGCGGGCGGACGGGCACGGGAACTCGGTGCCCCGATTCCACCTCACCTGGGGCACTGGTCCGGGCGTCCTCGAGCCGTTTGTGCGCCGTGTCCGGGCGCACGCCGACGCCGGCCGGGTCCATCTGCTCTTCCGGCACCGTGTGGATGGGCTCCTCACCGAATCCGGCGTCGTCGTGGGGGTGCGCTGCGCGGTGCTCGAGACCTCGGCTGCGCGGCGCGGCACGGCGAGCTCCCGGACCGTGACGGGCGAAGTCGATCTGCGCGCATCCGCCGTCGTCGTCGCCTCGGGAGGGATCGGTGGGAACCACGACCTCGTACGGAGGATGTGGCCCGCCCGGCTGGGGACCCCGCCGTCGTCCATGGTTGCCGGGGTGCCTGCGCACGTGGACGGGCGCATGCTCGGGATCGCCGAGGAGGCCGGTGGGCGCCTGATCAATGGGGACCGCATGTGGCACTACGTCGAGGGGCTGCGGAACTGGGACCCCGTGTGGGAGAACCACGGGATCCGGATCCTCCCCGGCCCCTCCTCGGTGTGGCTCGACGCGAACGGTCAGCGGCTCCCGCCGCCGCTCTTCCCAGGCTTCGACACGCTCGGGACGCTGCGGCATCTGCGGGGCACCGGGCACGACTACTCATGGTTCGTGCTGACGCAGAAGATCATCGAGAAGGAATTCGCGCTCTCCGGATCCGAGCAGAACCCCGACCTCACGGGAAAGGATCTGCGGCTCCTGCTCGCCCGCGTGCGCGGCGGGGCGCCCAAGCCCATCGCCGCCTTCATGGAGCACAGCGCGGACTTCGTCGTCGCGTCGTCGCTCGCCGAGCTGGCGGAGGGGATGAATCGGGTGGGCGAACCCGGACTCATCTCCGAGGGTGCGCTCCGGCACGTCCTCGAGGCGCGCGACCGCGAGATCGACAATCCGTTCGGGAAGGACGCGCAGGTCATGTTCCTGCGCGGCCACCGCCGGTACCGCGGCGACCGGCTCATCCGCGTCGCCGCCCCGCATCGGATCCTCGATCCATCGGCTGGCCCCCTGATCGCGGTGCGGCTCAACGTCCTCACCCGCAAGACGCTCGGCGGCCTCGAGACTGACCTCGCCGGGCGATGCCTCTCCGTGTCCGGGCAGCCCGTGCCCGGGCTGTTCGCAGCGGGGGAGGCGGCCGGCTTCGGCGGCGGCGGGATGATGGGCTACAACGCGCTCGAGGGGACGTTCCTCGGGGGGTGCCTGTTCTCTGGCAGGGTTGCGGGACGGGCCGCCGCGGGGCTGTGAGGGGGATTGGAGTGCCGCTCCGGAGTCACTGGAACCCGGAAAGCAGCTGGAACCTTGAAGCAGCCGGATAGGGAAAAGGCCCCGGATCCAATGGATCCGGGGCCTTCGCGTGGTTGCGGGGGCAGGATTTGAACCTACGACCTCTGGGTTATGAGCCCAGCGAGCTACCGAACTGCTCCACCCCGCGGCGCTTGATCTACTCTACCCGCTCATCGCCCCGGACGCGAATCGGCAGCTCGGGACTCCGGCCGGCTGGGCATCCCGGAGTCCCGATCTGAGCGTCAGCCGAGATGGTCCACGAGCTGGCTCGCGATCCCGTTGTAGGAGGCGGGCGTCAGCGCGAGAAGCCGGGACTCTGCATCGGACGGGAGCCCGAGTCCCGAGACGAACTCCTTCATGCGGGCGGCGTCGACCCGGTGGCCTCGGGTGAGCTCCTTGAGCCGCTCGTACGGGTTGTCCATTCCGGGGACTCCCGCGATCGCCTCGGCGCGCATCACCATCTGGATCGCCTCGGCGAGGACCTCCCAGTTCTGGTCGAGGTCGGAGGCGAGGACGTTCTCGGCGACGTCGAGGCCGCTGAGGCCTCTTGCCACGTTGCTGATGGCGAGCAGCGAATGCCCGAACGCGACGCCGATGTTGCGTTGGCTCGACGAGTCGGTGAGGTCGCGCTGCCACCGGCTTGTCACGAGCGTCGAGCCCAGGGTGTCGAGGAGGGCCGACGAGATCTCCAGGTTGGCCTCCGCGTTCTCGAACCGGATGGGGTTCACCTTGTGCGGCATCGTTGACGACCCCGTGGCTCCCGCGACGGGAATCTGCGCGAAGTAGCCGATAGAGATGTAGCTCCAGACGTCCGTGCAGACGTTGTGGAGGATCCGGTTGAAGCGGGCCATATCGGAATACAGCTCTGCCTGCCAGTCGTGGCTCTCGATCTGCGTGGTCAGAGGATTCCAGGTGAGGCCGAGCCCCTCCACGAACGATCTCGACACCTCCTGCCAGTCTGCACCGGGCACCGAGGCGACGTGGGCCGCGAAGTCGCCGGTAGCACCGTTGATCTTCCCGAGGAATTCGGTGCGGGCGATGCGATCGAGCTGCCGACCGAGGCGGTGCGCCATGACGGCGAGTTCCTTGCCGAGCGTCGTGGGCGTGGCGGGCTGGCCGTGAGTGCGGGACAGCATGGGCACGTCCCGGTTCTCGCGGGCCATGGCGCTGATCTGCTCGACGAGCTTGCGTGCCGCCGGGAGCCAGACCTCCTCCACGGCGCCCTTGATGCCGAGGGCGTAGGAGAGGTTGTTGATGTCCTCGGACGTGCAGCCGAAGTGGACGAGGGCGGTCAGGTTGGCGAGTCCGAGCGGCTCCAGCCGGCGGCCGATGTAGTACTCGACCGCCTTGACGTCGTGGACCGTGACGGCTTCGATCTCGGCGAGTTCCTTGACCGACTCGGCGTCGAAATCGGTCACGATCTTCCGGAGGCCCGCCTCCTGCTCCGCCGAGAGCGGCTGCGTGCCGGGGAGCACCGAGTTCCGCGTGAGGTGGATGAACCATTCGACTTCGACCGCGACGCGGTCACGGTTGAGGGCGGCCTCCGAGAGGTAGTCGACGAGCGGAGCCACCGCGGGGCGGTACCGGCCGTCGAGGGGGCCGAGCGCGATCTGCTCGGACGAGTTCGCGAGGGACAGCCTGCCGGAAGGAATGCGTGCGGGGGTCTCAGCCATGGCTTCCATTCTTCCAGATCGACCTTCCAGGTCGCCGCTGCCGCCATCCGCCTGTGGACAAGGAGGGCCAAGGGCGCCGATTTCGCCCGGTTTTCCACATACGACGCCGGAGGGCGGCGGGGCGCTAGGGGCTGCGCCTACCGTCGATTGCGGGACGGGCGGCCGGCGTGCTGACGGACGACGCGGACAGAGAGCGCGGGCAGAGAGCGCGGGCAGAGAGCGCGGGCAGAGGAGGGGCCAGATGCAGTGCCGACACGACGAGGCGCTTCTCAGGGCAGGCCACGAGAGCCTTGCCCGGGCGGAAGCCGAGCTAGGGGAGGCCGAGGCGGCGCACCGCCGGGCAGGAGAGGTCGAGTGGGAGGGCTCCGCGGCCAACTCGTTCAGGGCCAGGACCGCATTCATCGCGGCTGAGCTCGCTGCCCTTACCGCTGGCCTTGCGGCACTCGGCTGTTTGTTCGCAGCTGTGCAGGGTGAGCTGCAGGACTGCGACGCGGGTCTGCCGATCACCTCTGCTCAGGGTCCGCTCCTTCCAGTTGTGTCCTCTGGTCAGCTCCTTCCGCGGGTGAGCCAGCCACCGATGCTCCCGTACCAGGCTCCGCGTGCTGTCCCGCCCACGCCGTCCGGCCAGGAGCTCTGCAGGTGAGGGCAGCTCGGACATGACGGGAGGCGACGGGTTCGTCGTGACGGGAGGGGCGCGGTTCGTTGTGACCCTCGACGCGCTCGAGGCCTCGGCCGTCGCGCTCCGAGCGATCTCGCCGGCTCTGGAACGGGCCGGGCGGGCCCTCTATGCCGCCCGGCAGGCCGTCGTCGCGGCGGCATGCCGGAAGTCGGTGGCCGCGCACCGGTTCGACAGCGAGGCAAGGCAGGTCGAGGTACGCGCACGACGGGCACGTGAGGAATCGGAGGAGACTGCCGCAGCCGTGGCGAGAGCGGCCGAGAGCTACACGAAGGAGGAAACGGCACGTGCTCAGGCCATGGACGGGCTGCAGAACATTCTGCTCCGGATGGGCGCCATTCCCGGTCTCCTCGCTCCTTTGGGGCTCGACGGTGTCGGTGCGGCGGGGGCTCGAGCGGTGCCGGGCAGCACCCTCGCAGCACTTCTCCGAACGGTCCAGCAGGGGCGGCTCGGCGGATCCCCCGAGGATGCGGCGCGAGTCACCCGTTCCACGCTCGCGCCGGGAACAGGGGATCCGAGTTGCTTCTCCTACGCGCTCTCGAGCCTGCGCCAGGCACAGGGGCAGGAGCCGCTCGCCGACGGCAGCTTCGTCCAGCCTTCGTCGATCATCGTGGAGAGAATTCCGCGTCCGGACGGGACCGTCGCCGTCATCGTGACCGTGCCCGGGACTCAGACGTGGGCGTTGGACCCGGAAGACGGGAACGTCTTCGATACGGAGGGAATCCTCGACGGGATGGCGTACCGCGACAGCCAGGTGCGCGGCCTCATCAAACAGGCTCTCCAAGACCAGCACGTCGGTCCGCATGACGCAGTGCTCTTCAACAGCTACAGCCAAGGCGGGATCCACGTCCTGGGTCTCCTCGAGGACCGCGAGTTCCTCGGGCAGTACCGCGTAGCCGCCGTGACGACCGTTGGAAGCCCTGTCTCGGCGTTCGCGATCCCTGACGGCATCCCCGTCCTGAGCCTGACGAACGCGGACGACATCGTGCCGACCGCCTCCGGGCGGGTAGCTGAGCCGAGCGAAGCTGTCGTCAATGTCCGCTCTCCGAGCCGGGCCGGCCCGGCTGCCACCGTCCTCTTCGCGCAAGACGTCAT
The DNA here is from genome assembly GCF_036848755.1 of Sinomonas sp. Classification (NCBI taxonomy): domain Bacteria; kingdom Bacillati; phylum Actinomycetota; class Actinomycetes; order Micrococcales; family Micrococcaceae; genus Sinomonas; species Sinomonas sp. The sequence goes on from NZ_DAIUJO010000077.1 coordinate 7,421, forward strand.
TGCTCAGGCCCACGACTTGGTCAACTATGCTCGCGATGCCGAACGACTGGACGAGTCCGCAGACGGGGCGGTCCTGGCGCACAGGGCCGCAGTCGGAGCCGCGCTGGGAGCCGGTGCCGCAGCCGCTGCGCACGGCGCTGCAGCCGGTCCGGGCGGAAGTACCCCTCAAACCGGGGGCGCACAGCGGGAGCGCTTCGCCTACACGGCGACGGATCCGAAGACGAAGGGCTGATGTTCCGCTGGCTGGAGGCGAAGGCCGGTCCTAGCGCTTGCGATTGGCCCCAAGGACCCAGCCCATGACGGCGGAAACGATCGAAATGATGATCGCGCCGAGGATTGCCGTCCAGAAGAAGGAGTCGATGGTCAGGTGGACGGGCGTGTAACGGCTGAGCCAGGCGGTGAGGGCGAGCATCGCGGCATTGATGATGAGGGCGAAGAGCCCGAGGGTCAGGCACGTGACGGGGAGGGAAAGCACTTCGATGATCGGCCTGACGAGCGCGTTGACGAGCCCGAAGATAAGGCCGATGAAGAGATACGCGAGCACGATGCCCACGACGTCGCTGTGCTGACCCGCGCCGTGGTTGGCCGCCAGGTCGGTCACCGCTGTGGAGTTGATCTTGATCCCCGGCAGAATCCAGCTGGCCACCCAGAGGGCGATGGCGTTGACGACGACGCGGATCAGGAATCGCAGCATGCGCCCATCGTTCCACACCGCGCCCTCCACGTCTCGGGACCCAGTTAGGCTTGAAACCATGACTTCTGCACTCAATAGTCACGACGGCGCCGAAGCAGCCGCCGTCGTCGCCGCCGGTCCCGAGGGCAACACCCCAAGCCCCCTGGTCGTCGGCCCGCGTCCTGTGATCGGCCGCCTCCCGAAGTACGCAGCGGGAAAGCCCCCCGCGCCGGTTCACGGTCTCCAGAGCTTCAAGCTCTCCTCCAACGAGAACCCTCTTCCGCCTCTGCCAGCCGTCCTGGAAGCGATCGCCGCCGAAACAGCGATCAATCGTTACCCCGATCCCGTCGCAAGCTCTCTCCGCGGGCGCCTTGCCGACTTCCTCGGCGTCCCGTCCGAGGACATCGTCACGGGCGGCGGAAGCCTCGGAGCCCTCAATCAGCTGCTGGCCGCGTTCGCGGGCCAGCAGGACGACGGAGTCCAGGACGAGGTTCTGTATGCCTGGCGGTCCTTCGAGGCGTATCCGATCTCCGTCGGGCTCGCCGGGGCGAAGAGCGTTCAGGTTCCCGTGACGGGCGACGGCCGGCACAACCTTCAGGCGATGGCGGCGGCGGTCACCGACAGGACGCGGGTTGTGCTGCTCTGCACCCCGAACAATCCCACCGGACCCGTCCTGCGGACAGCGGAGACGGAGCGGTTCATCGAATCGATCCCCGAGGATGTCGTCGTCGTCATCGACGAGGCATACCAGGAGTTCGTGCGCGATCCGGAGGCTGTGGATGGTCTCGCGATGTACCGCAAGTACCCGAACGTCGTGGTGCTCCGGACGTTCTCGAAGGCGCACGGGTTGGCCGGGCTCCGCGTGGGCTACTCGGTCTCGCGCCCTGAGATCACCCAGCACCTGCGAGTTGCTGCCGTTCCGTTCGCGGTCTCGTCCGTGGCTGAGCGCGCAGCGATTGCCTCCCTCGATCACTATGGTGAGGTTGTAGAAAGGGTACAAAGCCTCGTGGACGAACGGGACCGCGTCACGCGGGGGCTCCGGGAGCTCGGATGGTCCGTTCCGGACGCCCAGGGGAACTTCGTATGGCTCAGCTTGGGGGAGGCCACCCCCGAATTCGCGGCAGCGGCGGCAGCGCAAGCGCTCTCAGTCAGGGCCTTCGGCACCGAAGGGGTGAGAGTTAGCATCGGGGAGCACGAGGCGAATTCGCGCTTCCTCGAGGTCTGTAGGTCCTTCACAAAAGCCCCGATCGCTTCCTAGCGATTAAGGTGAGCGGGCGGTCCAGAGGCACTCGGTAGAGTTGCAGCTGGGCCGCCCGGATATATTCCAAATGCAGTACGTATTCCCCTTCCGGAATATGTGGTGCGGCACGCAGCATCCGGAGCGCAAAGACAATCACGGCAGGAGGCGGCGGAATGGCAGAGGAACTGCCCACCACCGAGTTCGACGACATCCCTGAGGAATTGCTCGACGAGCTCGAGGCCCTCGCCCACGAACGCACTGAGGGCCACGTCAACATGGTCCAGCTCCTCGACGAGGAGGGCCGGTTCCACCATCGCTCCCACTTTGCGGAGCGTGCATCGGCCCTCAGCAGCGACGAACTCCGTGCCCTCTACCGGGACATGGCGATGATCCGCCGGTTCGATGCCGAGGCCACTGCACTCCAGAGACAAGGCCAGCTTTCGCTCTGGGTGCCGGTCCGGGGTCAGGAGGCTGCCCAGATCGGGTCCGGGCGAGCGACGCTTCGCCAGGACTACATCTTCCCGACCTACCGGGAACACGGCGTCGCGCTCACGCGAGGAGTCGAGCTCGGAGAGCTTCTGCGTCAGTTCCGGGGCGCCTCGAACGGCGGCTGGGACCCCACCCAGACCAACTTCCACCTCTACACCCTGGTCCTGGCGGCCCAGGTGCCGCACGCCGTCGGCTACGCGATGGCGCTCCAGCGCGACGCGTCCCGCGCCGCCGCCGCGGGACGGGCGCTGCCCGAGCCGGCCGCCGTCGTCGCCTACTTCGGCGATGGTGCCAGCTCGGAAGGCGACATCCACGAGAGCATGGTCTTCGCCGCGAGCTTCAAGGCTCCCGTCGTGTTCTTCTGCCAGAACAACCAATGGGCCATTTCGGTGCCCACCCAGGTGCAGTCCCGCATTCCCCTGCACAATCGCGCCAAGGGCTATGGCTTCCCCGGCCTGCGCGTGGACGGGAACGACGTCCTTGCTGTCCGGGCCGTGACCGAATGGGCCCTCGAACGGGCGCGCGCCGGCAAGGGGCCCGTCCTCATCGAGGCCTACACCTACCGTCAGGGCGCCCACACGACGGCCGACGACCCGACGAAGTACCGGCTGACCGCCGAAGAGGAAGCCTGGCTCGCCAAGGACCCGATCAGCCGCTTCGAGAAGTTCCTCCGGGCGGAGGGCCACGCTGACGAGGCGTTCTTCGCCGAGGTCGCGGCGGAAGGGGATGCCCTGGCCGCCAAGTCCCGCAGGGACGTCCTCGCGTTCGAGGCCCCGAGCCTTGCCGCAGAGATGCAGAACGTCTACGCGGAGCGGCACCCTCTCGTGGAGGAGGAGCTCGCCTGGCACCTCGAGTACGAGGCTGGCTTTGCCGATGCTGACGCGAACCTTGTGGAAGGCGGTCACTGATGCCCACGATGACTCTTGCGAAGGCCATCAACGCGGGACTCCGAGACGCGCTCGCAGCGGACGAGATGGTCATGCTCATGGGCGAGGACATCGGTTCGCTGGGTGGCGTCTACCGGGTGACCGAGGGTCTCAAGGCCGAGTTCGGCGAGGACCGGGTCGTCGACAGTCCGCTGGCCGAGTCCGGCATCGTCGGTACGAGCATCGGCCTCTCGCTGCGGGGGTACCGTCCGGTCGGCGAGATCCAGTTCGACGGCTTCGTGTTCCCGGCCTTCAACCAGATCACCACCCAGCTCGCGAAACTCCACGCCCGCAGCCGGGGCCAGCTCTCCGTTCCCGTGACCATCCGGATCCCGTACGGCGGAGGCATCGGCTCGGTCGAGCACCACTCGGAGTCCCCAGAGGCTCTCTTCGCCCACACTGCCGGGCTCAGGATCCTGACGCCGTCCAATCCGCATGACGCCTACTGGATGACGCGCCACGCAATCGAGTGCCAGGACCCGGTGATCGTCCTCGAGCCGAAGCGTCGGTACTGGCTCAAGGGCGAGGTCGATCTGGAGGATCCGGGCATCTCGGCGGATCCCTTCCGGGCGCACGTAGTCCGCGAGGGAACCGATGCGACGATTGTGGCCTACGGCCCGCTCGTTCCGGTGGCGCTCGCCGCGGCGGAGGCGGCAGCGGAAGACGGCCGCAGCGTCGAGGTCGTCGACCTCCGCTCCCTCTCGCCCATCGACTTCGACACCGTCACGGCCTCCGTCCAGAAGACGGGGCGACTCGTCGTCGCCCATGAGGCGCCGACGTTCGGAGGCCTCGGCGGGGAGATCGCGGCACGCGTCTCCGAACGCGCCTTCCTCTCCCTCGAAGCGCCGGTGATCCGCGTGGGCGGCTTCCACATGCCGTATCCCGTTTCGAAGGTCGAGGGCCAGTACCTCCCTGACATCGACCGCATCCTCGAGGCCCTCGACCGGGCGTTCGCGTACTAGGAGCCCCATGAGCAAGCAGATCTTCAACCTCCCCGACGTCGGCGAGGGGCTGACCGAGGCCGACATCGTCGCCTGGAAGGTCAAGCCAGGCGACAGCGTTGCCATCAACGACATCCTCTGCGAGATCGAGACGGCGAAGAGCCTCGTCGAACTCCCGAGCCCCTTCGAGGGGACCGTGCTTGAACTCCTGGCCCCCGAGCACGAGACCATTGAGGTCGGCTCGCCCATCATCGCCATAGGGGCGGCCTCGGACGCCGGGCCGGCGTCTGCGTCCAAGCCCAGCCCGACGCCCACCCCCGCCCCGACGTCCACCCCCAGCCCGGCGCCGGCGCCCAGCCCCGTGCCGCAGATGCATGAGCCGGGGATCGAGAGCGGACCCCTCGTGGGCTCCGGCCCGAAGGCGGACGCGGTGAAGCGCCGCCCCCGAAAGCCCTCGGCCCAGCCGCCGGCGGCGACCACCGGTGCAGCCGTTCCGAGCGACGGAGGTGATACCGGAGGAACCGGCGGAACCGCCATCCCGACTGGAAGCGCGGACGCGAGCCAGGAGAACGAAGCAAGCACCGCCGTCGCCCGCCTCCTGACCCGGGTCCTCGCCAAGCCTCCCGTCCGTCGGATCGCGAAGGAGCTCGGCATCAACCTTGCGGACGTGCCCGCGACGGGTGCACGCGGGGAGGTGACTCGCGCGGACCTCGAGTCGTATCAGGTCCAGCGCGAACGTGAGGTCGCGGCGGCCCCGACGTTCTGGGAGCCCGCAAAGAAGCCGCTGGACCAGCGGATCGAGGTCGTGCCGGTCCGGGGGGTCCGCAAGGCCACGGCGAGGGCGATGGTTGATTCGGCCTTCAGCGCACCGCACGTGAGCATCTTTGTGGATGTGGACGCGTCGCGGACGATGGAGTTCGTCCAGCGGCTCAAGAAGTCGCGCGACTTCGAGAACATCAAGGTGTCCCCGCTGCTCATCCTCGCGAAGGCCGTCATCTGGGCTGCGGCCCGGAATCCGAGCGTGAACTCGGAATGGGTCAGCACCCCGAACGGCGACGAGATCCATGTGAAGCACTTCATGAACCTCGGGATCGCCGCGGCGACGCCGCGCGGCCTCCTCGTGCCGAACATCAAGAACGCGCAGGATCTCTCCCTCAAGGAGCTCGCGGTCGCGCTCAACGATCTCGCAACCACCGCGCGCGCGGGGAAGACGAAGGCTGCCGACATGCAGGGGGGAACGCTCACGGTCACCAATATCGGTGCCCTGGGCATCGATATCGGCACCCCGATCATCAACCCCGGCGAGGTGGCGATCGTCGCCTTCGGAACGATCAAGCAGAAGCCGTGGGTGGTCTCCGGCGAGGTGATTCCGCGCTGGATCACGACCCTCGGCGGCTCCTTCGATCACCGGGTGGTCGACGGCGACCTTTCGGCGCGCTTCATGGCGGATGTCGCCGCGATCATGGAGGAGCCCGCGCTCCTGCTCGACTGACTTGCGTACTGCGCCTTGTATCGCCAGAGGGGCAGGCGCACAATGGCGCCAGCAGCCGGGCAGTCCTGGCACGGGTACGCGCCACCCCGGGTGCGGGAGGTCGATCCACGTGAGCTCATCCATGGACGCGGGTTCCGTCAGCGCCCCCTCGGGCCAGCAGATCGTCGCACGTCTCGAACGCCTTGAGGTCTGGAGCCTGTCCTACCTCTTCATCGGAATCATCGGGCTTGGCTTCCTCTTCACGTTCTACGACATCTTCGACATCAACGTCTCGTTCATCCAGACGTGCGTGGAGCTGAACAAGGGCTGCACCCCTGAGAATGCCCTCGGCGCGCTCCCGCTTCCCGTGCTCCTCAACCTCGCCGGCTACGTGGTCGGGACCCTAGTGCTGAGCCCGATCGCCGACCGCATCGGGCGCCGGAACATGCTCATGGTCACGATGCTCATCACTGGCCTCGGTTCCCTCTACAACGCGTTTGTGGGCGACTACGCGAACTTCAATATCGCCAGGATCGTCACCGGCATGGGCATCGGCGCCGATCTGGCCATCGTCAACACGTACGTGAACGAGGTCGCGCCACGCAGGGCGAGGGCGAAGTTCACGACCATCATCTTCATCATGTCCGCCCTCGGGGCGCTCGTCGGCATCTGGCTCGGGCTCATCCTGACCACCCCGCCCACTCCGTGGCCGCTGGGTCTCCCGTTCGCGGTAGCCGGCCCCGGATTCGAGATCGGATGGCGGTGGATGTACGGGGTGGGAGCGATCCTTGCCGTCATCGCCGTCCTGCTCCGGATCGAGCTGCCCGAGTCTCCGCGGTGGCTCATTGGCCAGGGGCGGTTCGAGGCCGCGGACGGCGTCGTGCGCGCGATGGAGGAGCGCGCCGCCCGCCACGGGCCCCTCGCGGAACCGCTCCTCGCGGACACCTACGGAGCAACGGTGCCACCGTCGCCCGTGCCGTACCGGGATCTGTTCGGGCACGCGCTCTACGTTCGGCGCATCATCCTGCTGTTCCTGATCTGGTTCATCGGCTACATCACCGTGTATTCGTTCGCGTCGGGCTTCACGGCCGTCCTCTCGGCGCTCAAGTACCCGCCACCCGAGGCTGGCGTCATCGCTGCAGTCGGGACGTTCGGCTTCGTCGCGGAGGCGGCGGTGATGAGCGCCATCGTGGAGAAGCTCGAGCGGCGCTACTGGCTCCCCATCGCCGCGGTCATCACGATCATCGGTTCGCTCGTCGTCGCGTCCGCGGGCACCAACATCTGGGTCTCCTTCCTCGGGGCGATCCTTATCTTCGCCGGGTTCAATCTGTGGGTTTCGCCGACTTACGCGCTCACCGCCGAGTGCTTCCCCACGCGCGCCCGGACCACCGGCTTCGCGCTCGTGGACGGGGTCGGGCACATCGGCGGCGGCATCGGCGTGATGATCATCGCGCCGATCCTGCCGCAACTGCCGGTCGTGTGGGCGCTCGGCCTGATCTCTGTGTTCCTTGTGGTGGCCGCGATCCTTGTCCAGTTCACGCCGCACACGCGGAACCGCCACCTCGACCACATTTCGCCGTGAACTCGGCCTAACCCTCCAGATCGACCGTCTGCCGAGGGTTGAGTCCATCGG
>NZ_DAIUJO010000077.1:14893-17781 GCF_036848755.1 Sinomonas sp.
GTGAACTCGGCCTAACCCTCCAGATCGACCGTCTGCCGAGGGTTGAGTCCATCGGGCAGCGCGTGCGCGATGAGGAGGACAAGGCGACTCCTGGCCCATTCGGCGAGCTCCCCGACGAGGGCCGCAACCCCGTGGTCGTCCATGCCGTTGAAGGGTTCGTCGAGGATGGCAACTGGCGTGGGCAGCGCCGTGCAGGCGAGGAGCCAGAGCTTGCGCTGGTTACCCGTCGATAGCTCCGCCGCCGGCGCCTCGAGCCAATCACCGAGACGGTAGCGTTCGGCTCGCTCGAGGAGGGGGCTCAGCCCGGTGCGACGGCATCGAGCCGCGAACGCCAGATGATCCCTCGCGGTCATCGAGGGGTACAGCGCTGGGGCGGTCCGGCAGACGCTGCGGAGGAACCGGGCTTGGGGCGAGTGGGCTATCGTTCCCGAGATCCGCACTTCGCCCTCAAAAGGGGCGAGGAACCCGGAGACGAGCTCGAGCAGCGTCGACTTCCCGCTCCCATTCGGGCCGGCGATCCGCACAAGACCCGGGGCCCGCAGAGCGAAGCTCAGCTCGCTGAAGACGGGCTGCCCGCGATCGTAGCCTGCGAGGACCGACGCGAATTCGAGGTGAGGCGGCTCAGACGATAGCGAAGGCAAACGAAGGCTCCCAAAGTCAGGACGAGGGCGTACAGGGCGATGAGGACGGCTGCAAGAACCGGATCGACGAGGATGACTACGAAGCACGGCGTCATGAACGCGTAGGCTGCGACGGTGCTGGCCAGCTCGAACGGCCTGCTGCCGTCGGTGCTGGGAAGCGGAGCGACGAGCGATTCCCCCGCGACCTCGGCCGCAGCCACGACGACGGCCGCGGCCAGGGGCGAAAGATGGAGGTCGCCTGAAACGAGCCATGCCGCGACGGCGACAAAGAGGCCGAGGGGCAGGGTCATTCCGATGTACAGCCCGAGGAGCGAGGCCGCAACACGGCGGCCCGAGAGCCCATTCTCTATGACGAAACGTGCGTGGTAGATCTTCGCGGTGGGGCCGATGCGTTCGAACGCGATCGCGAGAACGCACGAGGCGAGCAGGACGGTGGTGCCGACGACGGCGCGGCTCAGACCCGTCGTCGGCAGCGCTGCGAGTGCGGGCAGCGGCAGCAGGGGAGAGACGCCGACGAGGATCGCGCACACCGTGATCGTCGCCAAGTAGTAGACGGAGGCGAGCGTGCCGTGCGGTGACGCGGCGAGATCGGCGAGGAGCGCGGTCCAGAGATCCTTCGTCTCGTGCCGGTGCGAGCCATACTGACGCCGGGGGAGAAGGAGCGCAGAGTAGCGGGCCCGCCGCACGCAGCCAGCGGTGCCGGCAATGAGCCCGACAGTGGCAAGGATCGCTGTCGCCGTGATGGCAGGGACGGCAAGTGGCGGCACACCCGTCCACAGGATGCCCGCTCGGAGAGTCGCCGTCGTCATGATGCCGAGCGCGAGGCCGACGACGGCGCAGGCCACCGCCCGGAGCCACCTCACGGAGGCAGGGCGCGGGAGTCGAGCGGCGCACCAGGCTGCGGTGAAGCAGGCTGCGGCCACGGCGGAGAACGCTAGGGGCAGCAGCCACGCGTAGCCGCTGAGTCTGGCCGGGTCGTCCGCGCCGAAGACCACGAGGAACACGATTGTCGCGGAGGGTATCGGAGCTGCCGACATGGCCGCGGGCAAGACCCCGTACCGCAGCGCAACATGGGGGAGGGGAAGCTCGAGGTCGCGGAAGAGTCTGAGGTGAGGATTCGCCGCCACGGCGAGCCGCCGACTGGTCAGCAGTCCCGAACCGATGAGCGTGGCTGACGAATACAGGACTGCGAGCGAGCACAGCTGCCACGCGAGCTCGCGGTCCTGGGCGAACACGGTGTCGCGGAGTATCTGGAGGAACAGGAACCACAACCCGACGCCAATGAGGCCGCCGACGAGTATTGCCGCGCTCACGAGGAGCTTGAAGGCACCGAGGCTCAGCGGGAGCCGAAAGGCGTTGATGATTTCGAAGGCACGAAAATCTCGAACGAGACGGAAATCGGTGACCCAGATCGAACGAGGCATGGTCAGAATTTGCTGTGGGGCGGCTTGGCCTCGGTCGAGGCCCAGATCAGGGCGATCTGCCCGATGACCATGACAAAAGCCACGACCATGGCCAGAGTGCACAGGGCGCCTTTGAAGGGAGCAGTGAGCGCGGGGCTCAATGCAAAGGAGTTGGCGAGGCCTGCGGCGGTGAACACGGCAGCCTTGGTGCGGCGGAAGGAAGTGGCCCTTGAAGCGACCGTCACGAGGGGCAGAAGGGCCCCTAGAACTCCGACGACTGCGGCCGCGCCCACCCTCATCGCTTCCGCCTTCGACGCGTTGAAGCCGACGGGGTCTGGTCCATTCCATAAGATCAGGGATGCCGTGCCCGAGAGGAGCACGACGGCAAGGGTGAGGCTCCTTGCGAGCTTGAGATAAAGGCTCTCGAGCATTCGCGCCGCCTCCTAACCGAAGCTGATGAGAGATGGGAGGGCCACCGCGGTCACCGCGACGAGAACCTTCTTTCCCAGGGGGAATTCCGACCAATGGCGGCGGTATGAAACCAGGGCCACCGTTGCGATCAGGGGGAAGTAGGCGTAGTAGCCCGGCATGCTGTGGAGATCCGGGACTTGGAGTGCGACGCTCGTCAGGTGCACAGGGACGGTGCTCAGGACGGCGATCACGAAATACATGCCGACCCTCCACTTCCCGCGGAGCAGCGGCTTCGTCGGAATGATCCGGCGATCGAGGAACGCGGCGAGCAGCAGATACAGCGCCATGACGACCGCGTACACGAGCACGAACATGACGCCGCCCACCGTGGTGGAAAAGGTTACGAGCCGTTCATCGCCGAGTTCGGCTTTGG
>NZ_DAIUJO010000078.1:0-17490 GCF_036848755.1 Sinomonas sp.
GGATCGCGGGGTCGATCGAGTTGTTGTAGTCGTTGACTGTCTTGGCCAGGGCCTCGGGGTCAATGCCGATCCGCTCGGCGAGATCCTCGATGCTGTCTGCGCTCTCAGTGGAGACCCCCGGCATGTCGTATTCTTCGCGACGCAGCATGGGGCGAAGGGCTGCGTCGAAGATCTGGTAGGCGATGGACCCGGGCTGTTCGAGGACGACCTTGCCGAACTTGGCGTAGGTGTAGTTCCTGAAGTCCTCCCCTTCGTCCAGGAACCGTTGCGCCCGGCTGTTGACGATGATGCCGAGGGGGTAGCTCTGCCGCGTGAGCCTGTTGGTCAGCTCACGATTGGATTCGTTGTCGGGCGTGAAGGCGTCCCACTGCGTGGCATGGCAGGACCCCCAGTCCCCTCCCTTCGCCGCCCCGAGCTCGAGCGCGGCGACGAGCATCTGGCCGGTGTTGTAAGGGGTACCCCTGACCTTCGCCTTCTCCCAGCCCGGCCCGAGATGCTCGCGCCGCAGTTCCCTGTTCGCCTCGAAGCCACCGGCGGCCAGCACCACGGACTCAGCGCGCAGCTCCTGCACCGTGCCGTCCTGCTGCCGGACCTTCACTCCGATCACGCTCCCGCCCTCCGTGAGGAGGCCGAAGACATCCTGGCCGAAGCGGATCTCGGTGCCGAGTTCCTCGGCGACCCGGAGGTGGTCCTGCATGAGGCCCTCGCCCCCACCGACGTTGCCGACGTGCAGGCCGCCCCAGAACAGGTAGCTGCCGTCCGGCCGCTCGTAGGCCTGGCGCTCATACATCAGCCGGTACCTCAGGCCCAGGGAGCTCAGCCACCGCAGCCCAGGCCCGGCCTCGGTGACCAGCACCTCGGTGAGCGCGGCGTCATTGCGGCCGTCGGTGACCTTCTCCATGTCCCTCGCATAGTCGGCAGGCGTGTAGCGCGGGACTTCTGTGGCCGCGTGGCGCTCGTCCGGCTCGACGAAGTCGAGCAGGTCGCTCAGCCCACCGTGGGCAATCCTTGTGGCTCCCGCGGTGTAGTAGCTGTTGCCGCCGAAGAGCTCGCGCGGGGCCTTCTCCAGCAGCAGGACCTTCCGGCCGCGCACGGCGGCCGCATGGGCCGCAGTGAAGGCGGCATTCCCGCCGCCGACCACGATGACGTCTGCGTCCCTGTTCGGGTTCTTGGTTGCGTTGGACTCGCTCAAAGAGGGGTGCCTTTCATTGCCTCCGGCGCTGCCGCGCGCGGCAGCGCCGGATTGACGAGCTCTCAGGTGGTGGGGTTGGCGGTGCCGGGCCGTCAGGCCGGCGAGGATTCGGTGCGGGCCGCCGTGTCCGGAGCCTTCACCGGACTTGCGGCAGCCGTCTCCTCCGAGACGGTCTCCAGCGGCTGCCTCCCGGTACGGGGCCCGAAGACGGCGATGGCGACGGCGACGACGAGCCAGCAGGCTGCGATGTACACGAAGACGGCCTGATAGCCGAGGCCCGCGAAGATCGCGGCGACGATCATGGGTCCGAAGATGTTCGCAAGGCGCCCTGTGCCGTAGACCAGCCCGTGCCCGGCGTTGCGCAGCCCGGTCGGGAACAGCTCGGGGCTGTACGCGTACAGCAGGGTCGCGAAGGTCTGGATCAGGAGGTTCACGCAGAAGCCGAAGACAACGATCGCCACGGGGTTGAACGTCAGGCCGTACGCCAGACCGCTGGCGGCGGTAGCGAGGGAGACGACGACGAGCGGCCCCTTGCGCCCGAGCCTGTCGGTCATCGGCCAAGCAAGCAGCGCCCCCGGAACGGCGCCGATCGTGGTCAGGGCGGAGAACCCCAAGGACTCGGCGACGCTGAAGCCGTGCTGCGCCAGGAGGGTAGGCACCCAGGCCACAAAGCCGTAGAAGCCCAGAGTCTGGAAGATCCACACGACGGCCAGGAACAGGGTCGTGCGGCCCGTCCGGCCATGGAAGAGGTTCCGATACCCAAGGCTGGGCTGTACGGCGGTCGAGGCCGCAGCCGTCTCCCGAAGCGGCGCCAGCGGTCCGGCCAGGCCCTCCAACCGGGCGATGACGTCCTCTGCCGCCTGCAGCCGGTCCTTGTGGACGAGCCAGCGGGGGCTCTCTGGCAGGACCAGCAGAGCCGGAACGGCCAGCAGCGCGGCGGACCCGAGGACAAAGACCAGACGCCAGGTCTCACTGCCCAGCGGGACGATCCCCCGGGCCGAGAACGACATGAAGGGGATGCCGGCCAGACCGACTGCCATCACGGCCGACTGCATGCGGCCGCGCTTGGCACCCGGCATGACCTCTGAGATGTAGGTCGTGGCGGCGACGACCATCGCCGACAGCCCCACCCCGGTCAGGAAGCGGAAGGCGACGAAGGTGGGCACATTGAACCCTGCCGCGTTGATCAGGGAGAAGACGGAGAACACCAGGGTCGAATAGAGCAGGGCCCGTTTGCGCCCGATCAGGTCCGAGACGCGTCCGCCGAAGATGGCACCGACGGCCATGCCGAGGAACGCCGCCGAGGTGACGATCGCGACGTCCTGGACGGAGAATCTGAGGTGCTTGACCAGAGCCGGTGCGACGTAGGCGAAGGTGTTCAGGTCTCCGAACTCGAAGAGGAACACGAAGGACAGGGTCACCAGGGCGATCTTGTGCGCCTTGGTGATCGGCAGACGGTCCAGACGTGCTGCCGTCATAGTTGGGGTGAGCAATCTATCCTCCTTGATAGATATGGTCAGCGACTTTTCCGCCGCCGCCTAGGGGTAGCTGGTGCGGCTGAGGATCTTCCGCCGCTTCGTTCGATGGATTGAAGATTGGGCGCGCCCCTGTGGGCTGGCCCTTCAGGCCAGGACTGCGAGGCTATCGGCGGAAGCCCCGGCGGGTTCCCCTGCCGCTGCGCTGAGCAGCCGGGGGTCGTCCGCTGTCGGGACATGCAGGACGGCGGTGGCCAGCCTGCGCGCGGCGCGGTGCAGGGACACGCCCTCGATGCTGCCCTCCGGGGAGGTCGTCCATTCCACCTGGACGACGCCGGAAAGGGTGCCGATCCGCAGGCTGTTCCCGCGTCCGGCCCGGTAGGAGTGCACGATGGTCCCGGCCGTGGCCGCAGCCGTCGCAACCGCCACCGCCGAGGTCAGCCCGATCGCCGGGTGGGCGGCGTGCATGGAGAGCATGCGCACCGCGACGTCGTAGTCCCGCGCCCGCACGAGCGTCCCGTCCGAGGCCCGGTAGTCCCGCGCCGGTCCGATGACTCCTGTCTTGGGCACGGCGTTCGGGGCGGGCTCGCCTGGCTGGATCAGACCGTGCAGTACCGCGCCGGCGGCCCGGAAGGCCCTCAGCATGGGAAGCCGCTCGGCGATGTCCTGGGCACTCTCGGTCCCGGTCATCCCGACGCTGTCCGCGTCGAGCAGGACCGCGGGCGCTCCCGCTCTGACGATCGTCGCCTCGCCAGCCAGCCCGTCGGCGCTGACGATTTGGCGCGGGTGGCCGGTGGGGAACGCTCCGGCAAAGTCGAACGGCCCGTGGAACGTCAGCTCGACCGGAACTCCGCCGGATTCGACGCCGGGCACGAGGGCATCCCCGGCCCGGGGGGCGCGCCCGCCGGGCGTCGCGACCGCGACCTGCAGCGCCGCGCCGGTGTTGACGTTGCGGAGCCGGACCGTGGTTGTCTCCCCTTCGATGGCGACAAGGCCCTCCTGGACTGCGTAGAGGCCGACGGCGGTGGCGCAGTTCCCGCAGTTGCTCCCCCACTCGACGACGCGGTCTTCGATCCCCACCTGCCCGAAGAGGTAGTCGACGTCGGCGCCCGGCTCGCTCGAGGGGGAGACGACCGCGACCTTGGACGTGGTCGAGGTCGCGCCGCCGACTCCGTCGACCTGCCGGCGATCCCCCGAACCGAGCGCATTCTCCAGCAGCACGTCGAGCTCGAGCTGCGCGGCCTGCACTGCCTCGGCAGCGAAGATCCAGCACTTGCTCGTGCCTCCCCGCACCCATGCCGCTGCGACGTCGAGCGTGGCCTGTTCTGGATTCACCTGTAACTCCTTCGGCTGGTTTCTCCCAGAACAAGCGTGGACGGCGGCTGGAGTTTGCACCAGCTAAAGTTCCTGAAACCCCCTTTAGCTCTGCTGTAGGATTAGCGGATGGCAATGGACATCAGGCGCATGCTCGTACTGGTCGAAGTCGCGCGCGCCGGTTCCCTCACAGCCGCTGCCGCCAACCTCAACTACACCGTCTCGGCCGTCTCCCAGCAGGTCGGGCAGCTGGAGGACGAGGCCGGCCAGCCCCTCGTCGAACGTCGGCCCCGGGGGGTGACCCTGACAGAGGCGGGGCGCGCCGTCGTCCGCCATGCCGAGAAGATCGAGCGGATCGTCTCCGCCGCTCACGAAGAGCTCCAGGATCTCGCCGGGCTCAGCACGGGCACGCTGAGGCTGGGCACCGTCCCGACCGTCACCGAGTCCTTCCTGCCGACGGCGATCTCCGGCTTCCGGGAGCAGCATCCGGGCGTCGACCTGCGGATCCACAGCGCCCAGCTCTCAGGACTCGAGCGCCTCCTCGAGGCCCGGGAGATCGAGCTGGCCATTACGTGGGACCGCGACGGCCCTGAAGGCATGGCCGAGAGGGGCCTGAGCACCGAGCTGATCTTCCGCGATCCGAACGTCCTCTTGGTCCCCGCTAGCCATCAACTGGCAGGGCGGTCGTCGGTGCGAATGGAGGAGCTCAGGCACGAGCCATGGATCATCCGCACATCCCCCAACGTCCTGGCCCTGCTCCAAGCCGCCTGCGAGGGCGCGGGCTTCGACCCCATCGTCACCTTCGAGGCCCGCAGCTACCAGGAAGCCCAGGCCATGGTCGCCATCGGAATGGGGATCGCCCTCGTGCCCCAGCTGTCCCTCTACACCTTGCGCACTGATATCCGGGTCCTTGCCATCGTTTCGCCAACTCCGCCGACCCGTCGAATCGTGCTCGCACGCCGCCGTGGGGAACGGCTTTCTCCCGCGGCGGAGGCGATGGGCAGGCTCCTGATCGAGACCGGACGCACATGGAGGCCCCTCCAGCCAAGCCCGTCCCGCGAGGTCTCGCTGCCCCCTACCTCGGGGGCAGGAGGATCGTCAGTTCCCGTGCGGCCACCTCGAGGGCCGGGAGGTAGTCGAGCAGCTTCTCGCGGCTGACCCGGTAGGCTGGCGCCGCCACTGAGACGGCCGCGATCGTGACGCCGTCGAGGTTCTTCACCGGGACACCGATGGCCCGGATGCCGGCCTCGTGTTCTTCATCCGCAATCGCGTAGCCGTGGTCCCGGACGCTGCGGATCTCGTCCCGGAACTGTTCCCTGTCGACGATCGTGTGAGGCGAGAACGCGGTGAGCTCGAGGTCCTCCACGAGTTCCTTGCCTTCTGCTTCTCCGGCGAACGCGATGAGCACCTTGCCCATCGAGGTGCAGTGCAGGGGCCCGCGTCGGCCCGGTTCGCCGCTGACGCTCACCGAATGCCTGCCCTGGACATGATGCACGTAGAGCTGGTGCTGGCCGTCGAGTACAGACATCAGGGCGCTCTCCGAGGTCTGGTCCGCGAGCCTCCGCAGGACCGGCAGCGCAGATCCCGCGAATCCATGTCTGTGTGCGACGCGACTGGCGAGCGAGAAGACCTGGAGCCCAAGGCTGTACCTGCGGCTCGTCTCGTCGACGCACGCGTAGCCGTCGCGCACCAAAGCCGCAGCCAGCCGGTGGGCGGTGCTCAGAGGAAAGCCGGCACGCCGTGCCACCTCCGAAAGGGAGGCCCCGTCGGGATAGTCGCCGAGCAGGGTCAACAGGAGGAGGGCTTTGCCGACCATGTCTGGAGGAGTCTCACTCACACCCCCATCATTCCACGATGTGGGAGGTTATGCCGCGATAGAGAAAGATTTCTGGCCTATACCTTGTGTGACCCTTCAGAGACGGGCAGACTTGCTTCCAAGAGGCGACACGCCATTCCACCATATGGAACATCACAGTGAGGTGATCTCATGTCCGACCAGTCCGCATCGAGAGCCGGGGCTACCGAGTCAGTTGCAGCGTCGCCCGGACGAAGCCGGTGGGCCCGGCTCCTTCCGATCTCGTTCGTGACATATTCGCTGGCCTATCTGGACCGTTCGAACTATTCGATCGGCGTTGCCGGAGGGATGAAGACCGACCTGCATCTGGACGCCGGCGCCTCGGCTCTGCTCGGCGCGCTGTTCTTCCTCGGCTACTTCCTGTTCCAGGTGCCGGCGGGTGTGTACGCCGAGCGACGCAGCGCCCGGAACCTGATCTTCTGGAGCCTGATCGCGTGGGGCGCCCTGGCCTCCCTGCAGGGCGTCGTCTCCTCGGTCCCGCTCCTGATGGTCGTGCGCTTCCTCTTGGGCATCGTGGAGGCTGCCGTCCTGCCGGCGATGGTGATCTTCCTGAGCCACTGGTTCACCAAGGCCGAACGCGGACGTGCGAACACCTACCTGATCCTCGGCAACCCGGTCACCGTCCTGTGGCTGACCGCCGTGTCCGGGTATCTGGTCGAGGCCACCTCGTGGCGGTGGATGTTCATCGTCGAAGGACTGCCTGCGATCGTCTGGGCGCTTGTCTTCCGCGCCCTCGTCTCCGACCACCCGCATCAGGCCCGCTGGCTTGACCCCGCCGAACGCCGCTACGTCGAGGACGCCCTCGACGCCGAGCAGCGCGCCATGGCTCCTGCCGCGTCCATCCGGGCAGCGCTGCGCTCCCGCAACGTCGTCGTGCTCTCGGTGCAGTATTTCCTCTGGAGCCTCGGGGTGTACGGCTTCGTCTTCTGGCTCCCCTCGATCATCAAGGCTGCGGGCGGCCAAGGCATCGGACTGACCGGGCTGATCTCCGCGATCCCCTACGTGTTCGCCGTCGTGCTCATGGTGTTCAACAGCCGCCTCTCGGATCTCTCGGGCCGGCGCAACCGCTATATCTGGCCTTGGCTGGCCCTCAGCGCGGTGGCCTTCTACGTCTCCTACCTTCTGGGCCCCAAGAACTTCTGGGCCGCCTTCGTCCTCCTCGTGGTCGCGGGCGCGGCGATGTACGCCCCCTACGGGCCCTTCTTCGCCGCCATCCCAGAACTCATGCCCCGGGACGTGGCTGGTCCCGCGATCGCGCTCGTCAATTCCCTGGGCGCCCTGGGTGGCTTCGCCGGCTCGTACCTCGTCGGATGGCTCGATGGAGCCACCGGGTCCAGCAGCGCATCCTTCCTGCTCATGGCGCTCAGCCTCGCCGGATCGGCGGTCCTGATCCCGCTCGTGCGGGCTCCCCACCGGCCTGCCCTCCACGGCGCAGCATCCTGAGATGCGCATCTGCAGGATCGCCCATCCCGGCGGGACGGACTACGCGAGCTGGGACGGCGAGGGATTCGCCGTGCTGGCCGACCCCTTCGCGTCCCCGCCACGGCCCACTGGGATCCGGGTGGCGCCGACTCGGGCCCGCATGCTCGCACCCGTCGAACCGCGCACTGTGGTCGGCATGGCCCACAACACCGGGCCCGCCGACCGCGCGCGGCCGCCCGGTGCCTTCCTGAAGGCCGCGCGCTCGGTCGTCGGCCCCGGCGCCGCGGTGCAGTTGCCCCGGGACGGAGGGGAAATCGTCGCCGAGGGTGAGCTCGCCCTGGTGATCGGACGGGACACGACGGCGGTTCGGGCCGCCGACCTGCCCTCCTGTGTCGTGGGCTTCACCGCCGCGAACGACATCACGGACCGCCGCGCCCAAGGCCACGACCCTCTCTGGACCGCGGCCAAGAGCAGACACACCTTCACCCCCGTGGGGCCGTGGATCGAGACGGACCTGGACCCGGCCAGCCTGGAGATCACCGTGGCCTTGAACGGGTCCGATCTGGGCACAGCCTCGACCGCCGGTCTCGCCCGCAATCCCTGGGAGGTACTCGCCTATCTGGCCCGGCTCATGCCCCTCGGCGCCGGAGACCTCGTCCTCACCGGGGCGCCGGGGCTGGCCCCAGCTCTTCGTCCAGGCGACCGGGTCAGCGTCCGGATCGACGGGCTCGGAGAACTGGACAACCCGGTCGAAGGCCGCACGACGGGCGATCAAGCGGAGGGCTGACGATCCTGCGCGGCAGCCCTCTCTTCAAGCCCGCCCTTCGTGCGCCACCCCGCTGCGGCGTTAGATCAAGGACAGTCCTGGGAAAAGGACACCCATGAGCGAAATCGCACCTGCGAGGGCCCGCGGCAATCGCGCCAGTCAGCCCGCGCGGCTCGTCGGCGGAAGGACCGTTCGTGAGCGATGAGGTCCGTCGGAGGGAACTCGGCAGCAACGACGCTCCCGTCGAGGAGGAAATCGAGGAGTCCTTCGACCGAATCGTGGCCGAGGGAGCACAGCGCCTTCACCGGACGTGGCTCTCGGTGCTGATTACTGGCTTCTTCGGGGGCGTGGAGGTCGGACTCGGTGTCATGGCCTACCTCGCGGTCGAACACTCCACCGGGAACAGGCTGCTGGCCGGACTTGCCTTCGGCATCGGATTCATCGCACTTCTGCTGGCCAAGAGCGAACTCTTCACCGAGGGCTTTCTCGTGCCCATCGCAGCGGTCGCCGCCCGCCAGGCACGCCTTGGGCAGCTCATCAAACTCTGGATGGGAACCCTTGCGGCGAACCTCGTCGGCGGCTGGTGCTTCATGTGGCTTGTCATGCAGGCCTTTCCCGAATGGGCGCCTACGGTCACCGAATCCGCTCGGCATTTCGCGGAGGCTCCACCCAGCGTCCAGTCCCTTTGCCTGGCCACGTTGGGCGGCAGCACGATCACGCTGATGACGCGGATGCAGCAGGGCACGGAGTCCGTTCCGGCCAAGATCGTCGCGGCGGTGGCGGGTGGGTTCCTGCTCTCGGGTCTGCCCCTGTTCCACTCGGTGCTCGATTCACTGCTGATCTTCGGTGCCCTCCACGCAGGCGCACCGTTCGGCTACGGCCAGTGGTTGGGCTGGTTCGCCTACACCGCAGTGTTCAACGTCCTCGGCGGGCTCCTGCTGGTGACTGCGCTTCGACTGCTCCGCACCAAGGAACTGCTGAGCGAGCGGCGTGCTCGCTCCTCCTGAAGCGGTACCCAGGCCTCTCGCAGACCGGAACTGGCAGTACGGGCGACGATCGGGAGCAGATGAGTCTTCCAGCAATCGGGGCTGCACGGTCCAGTCCGACCACGGTCCCGAGCACAGGCCGCCGACGGGACGCGAGGACGGCCACTGAGGAGGGCATCAGGGCGGGGGCAGCCTCTGTCTCTGCCGCTGGGTCGGCGAGTCCAGCCTCTCGCATGTCGAGCATTGTCTGTTCGGCGAGCTCGAGGTGATCCTCGGTCACGATGATCCGCGCGAACCCCGGCACGCGGGGCGTGTCGAGTCTCACGACGATCCCGACCGGGTCCAGACCTGCCAGGACGTGGGCGACCTCGCCCGCATCGCCCTCGCGCACCCGCTCCTCCGCAAGGAACGGGTCTTTCACTGCGCGGCGGAACCGCACGACCTCCCCGATGGCGAATCGAGCGGACACGGGCGCACAACATTCCGTCATGGCAAGACCTCCCCCAAGATGATCCGGAGCTGCGCCGGGAATCGAAGGTGCCCAGCGAAGCGACTCCAATTTATCCATCGTCTGGATGGATCAACAAGGACCTTGGTCCCGCCTGCACTTGACAAGTGCCGTCACACAGGTGGTGGCCCAGCTCTGTCCCCAGTCGGCCGTGGTCCCTTAGGATCGCCGTTACTGGCCCGGCAATCGTCCGTGGTCCTCGCCAGATGAGGGGGTTCACAGTGGTGGGTGCAAGCGGTGGGTGGCCGCCTGAGGGCGCAAAGGTGACGGGTCCTTCTCCTCAGCCTCCGGGCAGGCCCCCGGCGCCAGAGTTCCCCGGGCACCTGCGATGGCGGGACGGGCGCCCTTGGGCCGATCCGCGCCAGGATGAGGCCTTCCTCCAAGGTGGCGTGGGTCGGCCCCCGTTCGGTCCTGGGGCGGCCGTGTACAACGGGGCGATCTGGGCCGTCGCCCTCGTGCCCCTTGCGAATGTCCTGCTCGAGCTCGTCTGGAAGCCGACGCTCAGCTACCGCACTCTGGTAAGCGGCAGCCAGCGCATTCGCATGCTCGAGATGGACTCGGTCTTCACGCCTGTCTA
The DNA here is from genome assembly GCF_036848755.1 of Sinomonas sp. Classification (NCBI taxonomy): domain Bacteria; kingdom Bacillati; phylum Actinomycetota; class Actinomycetes; order Micrococcales; family Micrococcaceae; genus Sinomonas; species Sinomonas sp. The sequence goes on from NZ_DAIUJO010000078.1 coordinate 10,096, forward strand.
CTTCGCGGTGCTCCTCGCGGGACTCATCGGCTACGTGCTTTGCGTCTGGTCCGCGTACCGAGACTGGAAGAAGCTGAAGGCTGAGGGTGTCTTGAGGCCGTTCCACTGGGCGTGGGCGTTTCTCGCGCCGGCCGTGTATGTCATCGGTCGATCGGTGGTCGTGCGCAGGCTCGCCCGGCCCAGGGGCCTCGCCCCGGTGTGGGCAGTCGTGGGGACCGCAATCCTCGCCGTCGTAGTCGCCGGGATCAAGGTCGCGGAGATGCTTCCGGCAGGCGCGAACGCGATCCAGACCTGATTCTTGGCCGGTCTGCCGCGCGTGCAGACGACGACTTCCGGTTGTCCTTCAGTCGGCTGGCAGATCCGATGCGGCTTGTGTCGGTGCTTCGGCGGCGTTCGTCGCCGCCCAACTGGCCAGGAGCCTGAGCCGTTCCCCGCTCGCCGAGCCCGGCGCGGCGGTGTAGGCGAACATTGTCCATCCGGGATTCGAAGGCAGTTCGAAGGCCTCATAGTCGAGCTCGAGATCGCCGACCACGGGGTGGTGGATGCGCTTGAGACCCGTGCGGTGGAAGCGGACGTCGTGGGCCGCCCAGCGGGCGCGGAAGTCTTCGCTGCGAGTGACCAGCTCGCCGATCAGGTCCGTGAGGTCCTTGTTGTGCGGGTTCCGCCCGGCGTAGCCGCGCAGCGTGGCGACGACGTCGTCCATGTTCTTCCTCCAGTCCGGGTAGAACTCCCGCGCGGCGGGGTCGAGGAACAGGAAGCGGGCGTTGTTCGGCGGGCTGCCGGCGTCCTGCATCGCCGGGGCGTAGAGGGCGCGGCCGAGGGCGTTCATCGCCACGAAGTCCATCCGCTCGTTGCGCACCCAGGCCGGCGCCTCCGTGACCGCGTCGAGGAGCCGCTGCAGGCTCGCGCGCACCTGGGGCTTGCCGGGCGGACGACGGCGCGAGGGCAGCTGCCGCTGGGCGGCGCGGGCGAGGTGGAACAGGTGCGCGGTCTCCGCCTCGTCGAGTTGGAGGGTGCGGGCGAGCGCGTCCAGGATCTCCTCGGAGACCCCGGAGAGGTCTCCCCGCTCGAGCCGGGCGTAGTAGTCAACGCTCACGTTCGCGAGCAGGGCGACCTCCTCCCGGCGCAGGCCGGGCACGCGCCGTCGTCCGCCGCCCGGCATGCCCGCCTGCTCGGGGGTGACCTTCGCGCGGCGTCTGCGCAGGAACTCGCGCACTTCGCTTCTGGTGTCCATGCATCCGAGACTACGGTCCGAGCCGGGTCCGTGGGGTGCCCTGCCAGTACACGGATAGGCAGCCCATGGCCAGCCATATGGGCGACCGTGAAGTCCCCGACGAGGACCCCGCCGAGCACCTCCGTGTCCCCTCGGCCGTGGCTCGCACCCGGGCGCCGTGGTGGGAAACGACCTCCGTCCGCGCCTGCTGGTGGGCCTAATCCGTCAGATGTCCAGGCGCGCGGCGGTCAGCCGGGCGGCCTGCGTCGGGTCGCGGTGGTCGAAGAAGAGGCTTCGGCCGGTGTCGAGCCCGGCGATCCGGGCCATCTCCTCGTCGGTGAGCTCGAAGTCGGGAACGGGTTCAGCTGTCGGGCGATAATGCTTGGCGGCGATCCGGGCCAGAGTCAGGAGTTGCCTCTCCTGATGGGTGAACTCCCCCATGGCATGTTCGGCCAGGTCCACCGCGTCCGCGGGGGCGCCGGGCTGGGTCAGCCTATCGGCCCCATTGGCTTATGAGACCAGTCCTGTGCTGCCTCCGCAGCCGGGGGGATGCCCTTCAGGAGGACGATCGCGTCGAGGGTGATCCCGTTGTCACCCCGTCGCTGCTGGATGCTGCCCGCATCCCGTGCCGCTCTACGGTGCCTTTGGCGGGGTGGCCGAGCGGGACGGGGTCGAGGAACCAGACGTCGTAGGGGCGTTGGAGCAGGTCCTGGTTGAGTTCGTTGAGGCGCCGGAGGGCAGCTCCGCCGGCGTGGGCGTCGAGGTCGCCTCGGGTGGCCCACCGTTCGACCATGACGACGGTGTCGCCGTCCTGTTCGAGGTGGGCGGCGTAGAGTTCGCAGCCGGGTTCTGCGTGGACGAGGGGCGAGACCTCGCGGAAGGACTCGATCACGGCGGCCCCGAGGCCGGGCTTGGCGGTGAGGACGGCGACGACGGTGACGGGCATGCTCACACCTGCCGGTAGTCGATGCCGAGCAGGGACGCGGCGGCCTTGTAGTCGGCGGCGCGGTGGCCGGTGGAGAGCGACCAGTGGTGGCCGATCCCGGTGGCGGACCAGTCGTCGACCCATTCGCCGGGGTCGCGGCCGAAGTCGACCCTGCTGGTCGTGTTGCCGATCTCGAGCAGGGGCCCGGGGACGACCTCGCCTTCGGAGGCGATGAAGGCCAGCGTTCCATCGGCGTCCTGGCCCAGGCCCAGGAGGGTCACGGGGCCGTGCTGGACGTCGAATTCGACCGAGACCCCCCAGCCGCGCTTGCCATGGTAGACGCCGAGGCCGCGCAGGAGAGGCTCGCGGGAGGATACGGCCAGGTGGGCCGGCCCGTCGTGGCCCATCTCCACGACCATGTCCTCGAAGTTCAGGCTCTGGATCTCGCAGAAGGACCCGCCGGCGCCGGCGGTCTCGGTGGCGAGCTGGGCGACGGTCGTGCGCAGCTCGTACTCCCCGGTGGTCGGGATGCCGCGTGCGGTGAGCAGGGAGGCACCCAGGATCATTCCCGCCCCGAGCCTCTCGTGCTGCTCGCCGTCCAGGCCGCGGTGGTAGTAGGCCAGGGAGTCCAGGTCGAAGTCCTCCACGAGCCGGTCGAGCCCGACCGAGACCCGGGCGCCCCAGGCGAAGTCGGAGTCCACCACGCTCTCATCGAGGGAGAAGACCTCACGGGCAAGCTCCATGCGGGCGGCGGTCTCTCCGTCGGTGACCTTCTCGACCCGCACGCGCAGGTCGTCGAACTCGAGCACCTCCACATGGGAGCCGAAGGTGACCGGCAGCAGCGTCAGGTCGGTGGAGACATCCAGCATGCCAGGGTAGACGTGCCCCATGAGGCCGTGGCGGGCGTGGCGCAGTGCCGCCCGGATGCGCGCCGCGGTGATCCACTGGCCGATGCGCGCCCAGGCAGACTCCTGCCGCAGCCAGCCGGAGACGGAGCGGAACGGGATGCCAGCGCGGCGGAAGACGTTCCCGACCTCGGGCACGGGGCACTGCCCGCAGTAGGCCAGCCATGCACCGGTGTCGAAGTTCGCGTGGTCCATCTTCTCGGTCGGCTGGAGATCGATCACCAGCACGGGAGTGTTCCCCCGCTGGGCGATGGGCAGCACCATCGAGGAAGTCAGGTACGTCGTGAGGAACATGACGATCAGGTCGCAGTCCGCCCGGCGCAGCGCCTCGGCGGCCACCGCGGCCTCCTGGGCATCGGAGATGAAGCCCACGTCGGTCACGTCGGCGTCCATCGCCTCGAAGCGTCCGGCGACGTAGCGGGCGGAGGCCTGCAGCTGCGGGAGCAGCTCGGGGAACTGGGGCCAGTAGGTGCCCAGGCCCCCCGCGACGAGGCCGATCCGTGCCCGCCGGCGCGCCTTGGGGGGCAGGAGGTCGGCGATGGCGCCCTGGTTCTGGGTGAGCAGCGAGGCATTGTGGTCCATGCTGGGTCCTTTGCTTCTCGGGAGGCCCGTACCGGCCTCGATTAATCGATTAAAGAAAGACGATGGATAAGGGGCCCGGGCGCAGTTCTGCCTAGGCCGCTGCAGGTGCGGAATCGCGCACGACGAGGTAGGGCTGGAGCATGGTCGCGGTGTGGTGATGCGAGTCCCCTTCGCGAAGCTCCGCAAGGAGCCTGCTGAGGGCGAGCTCTCCGAGCTCCCGCTTGGGCTGGCCCACGGTGGTCAACGGCAGGGCGCCTTCGGTGGCCAGATCCAGGTCGCCGTAGCCCACCACGAGGGCCTCGGCCGGGGTGGAGACCCCCTCCTCCCCGAGCCCGCGCATGACGCCGACCGCCAGCTGGTCGTTGATGCAGAACACGGCCCGCGGGCCGCCGGCGCGGGCGATCTCGATGCCCACCCTCCTGCCCTCGTCGACAGTCATGTCCGTGACCTCGAACTCGACGAGCGAGTCCGGGTCGAGTCCCGCCGCGGCCATCGCCGTCCGGGCCCCCACTCGCCGGTTGACGCACTGCGGGATGGAGCGGGGGCCATTGACGAGCGCGATCGACCGCGGCGCGCCTGCCAGGAGGTGCTCGACGGCGATCCTTCCGCCCTCGACGTCGTCGATCGCGACCGAGCAGCCCTCATGCTCCGCGCTCACGCGGTCGACCAGCACGAGACGGGCCCCGACCATCCTCAGCTGAGACAGGCGCGAAGGGTCCGCCGAGAGGGGGACGACGAGGGCCCCGGCCGCCCGCTGCTCGGCGAGCGTCTCGAAGTGGCGCAGCTCCCGTGCTGGGTCGTCGTGGCTGACACACAGGGCGATCGCGTAGCCGGCCCGGTCGGCCGCGTCGGCGACCGAGCTGGCGATCGCTGCATAGAACGGGTTCAGGATCTCCGGCACGACGAGCCCGACGAGCCGGTTCGATCCCTGCCGCAGGGTGGCCGCGGCCCGGTTGGGGACGAAATCGAGCTCCTTGATCGCGGCGAGGACCTTGGAGCGTGTGGCCGCCGAGACTACCTCGGGGCGGTTGATCACGTTCGAGACGGTCGCGGTGGACACGCCAGCCCGTCGCGCTACCGCCGCGACGCCCAATTCACCTCTGGCCACTGCTCATCGCCTCCCTGCCGTGGGCCACGGTCCTGCGGATCCGTGTGATGGTGTCCGGCCCGGTCACCCCGGGCCGGACACGGTCTCACGATACCGGCGTCGAGTCGATGACTTCGCCGTAGCGCTCCCGCTCGATCTGCTGGAGCGACTTCCCGCGTGTCTGCGGTGCCCAGACGGCGCCCACGAGGAGGGCCACTACGAGCAGCGCGATCATGAGCAGGCCTACCGCGGGGACTCCCGCCTGGGTCAGGAGCACCGGGAAGAAGTAGCTCAGGCATCCGATGGCGACCCGGGCTGCGAAGAACAGCACGCCCTGGGCGCTCGCGCGGTACGGCGTCGCGAACAGCTCGCTGGTCCACAGCCCGTAGAACGCCTGGGCGCCGATGCCGCAGGAGATGCCCCAGGAGACGGCGAACAGGAGCAGGGTCGGCAGGGACGGCTGCGCGAAGACCAGCAGCACCCAGCCCAGGACACCCAACGCTGCGCCGGCCGAGTAGAGGACGCGCCGGGACATACGGTCGGCCAGGAGCATGTAGCCGAAGTAGGTTGCCAGAACGGTGCAGCCCCAGAGGAGGACCTGCAGGAGGTCCTGCTCGACAGCGCTCTGGACGCCCGAGGCGGCGTAGACGCGAGGCATGAAGATCCCAGCCTGGCCTGCGACGACGCCCCAGAAGCCGTAGACGCCGAACAGGAACAGGAGCGCGGTGATGTTGGGCTTTCGCGAGAACAGCGCCTTCACCCCCTTGCCGTACAGCGCGGCCGCCCCTGCGCTGACGTTCCGCTCTTCCTTCCAGATCTGCGATTCCGGGAGCCCTTGGCGGATCCACCACACGATCGCGGCGACGACGAACAGGTGGGCGAAGATGATCCTGCTGCCCAGCAGCCCGAGCGGACCCATGGCCGCGGCCAGGGCGAAGCCGATCACGGGGCCCATCGACCAGGCCAGCTGTGCTGTGCCGACGTGCTTGGCCCGTCCTCCCGGAGGGGCCTGCTCGGCGATGTAGGTCCAGGAGGCCGGCACACCTGCCCCGACGGCGATGCCCGTCAGCACGAAGGCGAGCATGAGCATCCCGTAGTTGAACGCGAACACGGCCAGGAGGACTCCGAGCATGTAGAGCAGGAGGTCGTAGGTGTAGATGAACTTCCGGCCGAAGCGGTCCGTCAGAGGGCCGCCGAGGATGGCCCCGACGGCTGCGCCGAAGGCGTTGGCGCTGATGGCGGCCAACAGGCCGACGGCGAAGTCGTCGATCCCGAACGCCTTCTGCCAGAAACCCAGGCTCGTGGCGATGGCGATGATCGATCCTGCCTCGATGTAGTTGGACATCGAGACCGAGATCGTCGCCCTCCAGCCCGTAGTGCTCTTGCTTCCGATCTTCATGTCAGTGTTTCCCTTCGGAAAATGGTGAGGGTTGGATGCGGACGAACTCGACTCCGAGCAGGTCCGCGACGGTGGCGATGTCCGCGGCAAGATGGCCCACGCCCATCGACCAGTGGTGTGTGGAGCCGGACTCGGACCAGGCTTCGGTCCAGTCCCCCGGGTCGCAGCCGAAGTCGACCCGGGTAGTCGTGTTGCCTATCCGCAGGGCCGGACCGGGCACGGCCTCCCCTTCGGAGGCGACGAACCGGAGCCGGCCGTCGCGCAGCTCCCCGATGGAGAACTGGGTGACGGGCCCCGGCTTGACGGTGGCCTCCACGGAGGCCCCGCCGCCCGCCTTGCCGTGGAAGACCTCAAGACTCCGCACGAGAGGTCTTGAAGACGTGATCGAGGCGTCGGCGGCGTCGTTGTGGCCGAGCTCCACATGGCCACGGTCGAAGTCGAGGGCCTGCCCCTCGGTGAACGCCCCGCCTCCCCCGAGCATCCCGGTGATGAGCATCGCGATGCCCGCCCTGAGCTCGAACTCGGTCACTGTGGGGACCCCGCGGGTCGAGAGGATCGTGGCTCCAAGCGGCAGCGCAGTGGCCAGTCGCCCGTAGATGTCATTCGAGTTGCCCATGTGGAAGTAGGCGAGGGTGTCCAGGCCGTATTCGTCGACGAGCCGGTCCAAGGCCACGGCCGCGCGCGCTTGGAAGCGGACGTTGGCGAGGTCGGTGCCCGGGGCGATCTCGAAGACCGACTCGATCTGCTCCAGCTTCGCATCGGTCTGGGCCTCGCCTACCTCGTCGAAGAGCCGACGCAGGTCGTCCAGCTCAAGGATCTCGACGTGGCCGCCCAAGCTCGAGCAGACAGAGGTGAGATTGGAAGCGATGTCGAACATTCCCGGGTACAGGTGGCCCAACAGCCCGTACCGGGCCCTTCGCAGGTTCGCCGTCACGCCCGCCGCCCGCACTACGCGGCCGATCTTCTCCCACGCCCGGGGATCCTCGAGATGCCCAGCCACGCTCCGCGCCCTCAGGCCGAGCCGCTCCAGCGCCGCGCACATCTCAGGCAAGGCCGCCGAGCCCGCGTAGCCGAGCCAGTCCCCCGTGCCGAAGCGCTCGTGGTCCATGCTCGCCCCCGGCTGGAGGCACACCAGCAGCACGGGGGCGCCGCCGTGCTGGAACACCGGGAGGACCTGGGCACTCGTCATGTACGTGGCGACGAACAGTACGATCAGGTCCGGCCCATGGCGGCGCACCCGCTCTCCTACCGCCGCTCCCTGAACCGGATCGGACACGAAACCGA